>WAQM01000075.1 GCA_015520245.1 Pyrodictiaceae archaeon | reverse complement strand
CGGCAGCAGGGCTCTCCACGGCCTGCCTCGCTGCACCCAGCAGCTCCTCGGGGGGCTCCAGCAGCAAACGAGATAAACCCCGCCTAGGGACGCGGGCCCGCGGAGGGCCGGTCCCCCGCCGTAGCTCAGCGGTAGAGCGCCCGGCTGTAGGTGGAGCCCCTCGGGGGGCTCCCCGCGCGCCCAACACGGGTGCAGCCCGTGGATGAGGGCGCGTCGGCACAGGGCCCCGAGGGGCGGCGGAGACCGGGCGGTCCGGGGTTCGAATCCCCGCGGCGGGACCACCTCCTGCCCTCTCCTCCCCCTGGGAGGCGCTAAGCGTTAAGAGGTCTTACCGGACCGGAGTAGACCCGGTGGCCAGCGGCCTTGGACTTGGCCGTGGGGAACCTAACGCAGGTGATCGAGTCGCTGGCCTCGACAGCTGCTAGCAACCCCTACGTCGCCCTCTCCATGCTAATCCAGTTCCTGCTGGGCTTCGGGCTCGGCTACGTGGCAGCCAAGGCAGCTAAATACGTGCTAGCGTTCATCGCCATACTGGTGGTCGGCGCTGCCCTGAACGTGTGGAGCTTAGGGCTCACCGTCGAGGACATCGTCCGGGTGCTGGGTGAGCGCGGCGCCGAGCTTAAGGACGCCCTGCTCTGGCTCGCGCAGGTCATGGGCTTGATGACGCTAGGGCCCACGAGCCTAGGCTTCCTGGCCGGGGTGGTCGTCGCCCTGCTAAGGAGGTAGGACCCTGCGGCTAGCGCGACTCGGGCTGCACGACGACGTAGACCTTCTCGGTGGGCGCTAGGTCGAGCTCCCTCCGGCTGTGGATCACGACTAGGAGCCCGCCTATGGATAGCAGGTAGGAGTAGCGATCGCCCTCCCTCTTCATGGACGCCACGGTGGCCCGACCCACGAAGTCCACCCCGTCCCGGTACTCGCCCAGCCGCCTCTCGACGCGGAACACGACCCGCTCGCCCTCGCGCGGCACGAACACGTCCTCGTGGGCGTCCATCTCGACTACGAAGGCGCCCTCCTCGTCCTCTATCCGGACGAGCCGGATCCGGGGTATCAGCTCGCGCTCGACCCTCGCCACGCGGCCCCGGAACTCCAGCACGCGCTCGGCCATGGAGGCCTTCGCCCACGACACCCCCCGCGGGGTGGCTTTAATAGCGTTAGCCTTGCATGGTAGCCGCGGAGGTGGCATGGTGTGAGCTACGTCCCGACCGGCACGAGGAGGCTGCTGGCCGAGCTTAACAGCCTGGTGGGCAAGAGGGTGCAGGTGGTGCTGACCAATGGCGTAACGTATGAAGGTGTGCTGCTGGGCTTCGATCACCCGGAGATGAACATCGTGCTTGGCAGCGCCCGCTCGAGCCAGGGCGGCTCCTACCCCCGCGTCTTCCTGCGCGGGGCCGTGATCGCCGAGATAAGGGCGCTGGAGGTGAGCCTCTTCGACCCCCAGGAGTTCGCTAACTACATAGTGCGCAAGCTGGGCATCAGGCCCGACGCCGTGAGGGTGTACCAGGACGCGGGGGTGGTCGTGGTCTTCAACAGCATACGCGTCACGGCGGAGGGCGTCGAGGGAGCGGGCCCCATGGTCGCCAGGATAAGCCATGCGCTGAAGGAGTACCTCGAGGCCAAGGCAAGGGGAGAGCAGCCGCAATGAGGAGGGCGGTGGGCGAGTTCGAGATCCGCGACGTGGACTTGGCTGCTAGGATAGGCAGGCTCTACACGCCGCACGGCCCCTTGGAGACCCCGGCCCTCCTGCCGGTGATAGACGTCGAACGCCAGGAGCTGCCGGTGAGCGAGGTAGCTGAGGTCGGCTTTAGAGCCCTGATCACTAACGCCTACCTCCTCCTGCGCAGGATGGGAGAGCGTGCTGCCGAGCTCGGGGTCCACGGCGTGCTAGGGTTCGACGGCGTCGTGATGACCGACTCGGGGGGCTACCAGATCCTACGCTACGGCAGGGTCGAGGTCGACCCCCTCGAGATCGTCAGGTTCGAGAAGCGCATCGGGAGCGACATAGCCGTGATACTCGACGTGCCCAGCGGCGGCTCGGGTGACAGGCGCCAGGCCGAGCTGGCGGTCGAGGAGACGCTGAGGAGGGCCAGGCTATCTCTGGCCGAGATCGACCCGGAGGAGAGGGTGTGGGTGCTGCCCGTTCAGGGGGGCCCCTACCCCGACCTCGTCGAGCGCAGCGCCGCGGAGTCCGCCAAGCTGCCGGGCTACCAGGTCTACGCGCTGGGCAGCCCCACCGTGGTCCTCGAGCGCTACGAGTACTCCACCCTCGTCGAGATGGTGTTCCGCGCCCGCGCCGTGCTGCCCGCCTCCAAGCCCCTCCACCTATTCGGGGCCGGCCACCCCATGGTGCTACCCTTCGTCGTCGCGCTGGGCGTCGACATGTTCGACTCGGCATCCTACATCCTCTACGCTAGGGACGACCGCTACATGACCCTCACCAGGACCTACAGGCTCGAGGACCTGGACTACTTCCCCTGCAGCTGCCCGGTGTGCGTCAAGTACGAGCCGCGCGACCTCCTGGAGATGGCCAAGGACGAGCGCACCCGCCTGCTCGCCAAGCACAACCTCTACGTCCTGCGCCAGGCGATCAACGAGGTCCGCACGGCGATACGGGAGGGTAGGCTGTGGGAGCTGCTCGAGGAGAGGAGCCGCGCCCACCCCTCCCTCTACCGGGCGTTCCGGCTCTTCCGCAAGTACATCGAGTACCTGGAGAGGAACGCGCCCCGCGTGAAGGGGGGTGAGGTCCACGGGCTCTTCCTGTACGGGATTGAAAGCACCTGGCGCCCCGAGGTGGTCCGGCACAGAAGGTGGCTGAAGGAGCGCGTGCCCAGGAGGAGCGACACGCTCGTGCTCATACCGGTCGACGTGGACGACAAGCCGTTCAGCACCAGCAGGCTGGCCAGGGCCCTGGCCCCGCGCGCCGAGGGCGACGTGGCCGGCTACGTGCCCTACCTCATCATGATCCCGTACGAGCTGAGCGAGACGTACCCGCTCTCCCAGTTCGAGGCGCCGCGCCAGCCTGACGAGCAGGTCCTCGAGGACCTCGTGGAGTCGCTGGCCGAGATCGTGAGGGGTAGGGGCTACCGGAGGCTCGTGGTGTACTGGAGCGACAGCGTCGAGTGGAGCAGCTACGTGGCCAGGAGGCTCGCCGAGAGGCTGCGGGGCGCCATCGCGGTCGAGCTGAGGCGGGCCGAGGACTACATGTAGACCCTCTCCGGCGCTGAAGCCTGCGCCGCCTCGCGCTGCCTCTCCATCCTGGCGACCATCTCCTCTATCCTCTCGGCCTCCTCGAGTAGCTCGCCAACGTCGACGGCGACCCCGATTATCTCGGACACCCTCCTCACAGCGACGGCGGCCGCCCGCGGGTCGGGCCTCATGGCCTCGGTGTAGGGAAGGATCACGAGAGCCGGCAGCTTGTACAGCTCGGCGTAGAGCGTGAGGAGGGCCAGGGGCCCGACGACGTACAGCCCCTTCTCCATCGGCGGCTCCGGCAGCTTCCTGCTGCACGTCGAAGTCGCGAGCCAGCGCAGCTGCTCGCTCCCGCTCCTGAACCTGGAGTCGAAGCCGCCGATGAATATCGCCTCCCGCACGCCGATATCCTTGAGCCACAGCACGACCGCTTCCGCGTACACGCTGCGCTCACGCTCGTGCGGCACGTCGTGGTTGAGGAGCACAACAAGCCTCCCGTCCAGGCAGCTCACGATCTCAAATGGGGCGACTATACGGCCCCCGTCGACGGTCACGGCCTCGGGCATGTACCTGGTCACCACAGCCCCGCTCCTCCGGCAGCCGAGCTTCTCAGCTAGGTACATCGTCGCGATGTAGCCTACCAGGCCGTACCCGCGGAAGCCCGTGACGAACGTCTCGGCCCTACCCTCCAAGGACTCGTCGTAGAAGATCCTCACGCTGCGGTGGACGAAGACCTTCATTCCCCCACCCTCTTCCTGAGCCTCACCGCCTCGCCGCGGCACCCGGGGCTGGATATAACGCTGACCGGTAGCCTCAGCCTGCCGACGCCTATGAGCTCATCGCCTTCCCCGACCACTACTACCTCGTCGCCTGGTCTGAGGCTCTCGTCGATCCCCACCACGGCGTGGCAGGGCACGCTCTTCCGGAGCAACTTCGAGGGGTCGGCGATGACCCGGAGCCTGGGCGGCTCGAAGCAGCTGAGCAGCCTGCGCGCTGCATCCAGGCTCAGGGTGTACATGTAGTCGTTAGCCCTAAGGACGAGGTAGAGGCCGCGTCCCTGGACGTACACCTCGCGTATCCTGCGCGTCGCGGGGGACACGCCGACGAGCACCTCGAGCCCTTCGAAGAGGCAGTCGCCGGCGCCAGGCCCGAACTGGTAGTCCGCTATCGCCATGAGCCTCCTGAGCTCGTGGTCAGCCGGCCTGCGGACTATCAAGCCCGGCCACCTACGTGAAGAGGGCCGGGGCGGCTGCGAGGAGCGTGCCGAGCCCTATGAGGGCCGTAACGACCGCGAGCACCGTCGAGTGAATGAAGCCGGCCGCGGTCATCATCGTCTGGACCTTACCCACCATGAGCCCCATGAGCCACGCGTTGAACACGGAGCCTATGATCGCGATGGTCACGAGCTGGGCCACCTGCTGGGGGCTCAGCAGCGTGACGGCGGCTGCAGCGGTCTGATTGAGCCCGGCTGCGGTAACGGCCTGGACGAGGGCCACGATGGTCATGACGCTCGACACGGTAATCAGCAGCGAGCCGAAGTAGGGGATGAAGGCGTAGGTGCGGAGCCGCCTCCTCAGCTCGTCCATGAGGCTGGCCAGCTCGGCGGCGTACCTCGCCATGGTGTCGAGCACCTGGGGGGTGCCGCCACCAACGTCTATGGCGTCGACAAGTATCCTCAGGTTGACGAGGAGGAACCAGTCCTTGATGCCCCGCACGGCCTCGCGGACCGCCCGCTCTATGGGCAGCCCGAGCGCCAGGGCCCCCGCCGCGCGGCGCAGTATCGGGGTCAGCGCGCCGTAGTCGCGCTCGGAGAGCATTATGATCGTCTTCTCGGGGCTAAGCCCGGTCTTGCGCACCTCGGCTAGGTCGCGCAGGAACGCGGCCAGCGCGTGATGGAGCCTCCTCAGCCTGCGGCTTAGCTTAGCGTAAGCCGATGCGGGTATCAAGCTTATCAGGGAGAGCGACAGCGTGAACACGGCGACCGAGGTCACGATCTGGAGCACGCTCTCCATCCTGCCGAGGAGGACAGCGTAGCTGCCGGTAGCAACGAACCCGGCCACGAGGGTCACGAGGCCTACGGGCACGCTTATCGCCAGCCAGGCGTAGGGCTCCTTATGGTAGACCGGTGTCTTCGGCTGGGCGGAGTCCACCACCAGCAGCATCACCAGCGTGAGGGCGGGCATCATCAGGAAGGTGTAGAGCACCATGCCCGCGTAGCCGGCAGCGCCGAAGCCTCCGCCCGGCAGTATGCCGCTAACGACGAAGAATATGTAGAAGGAGAGCGTGCCGATGACGGCCACGGCTATGTAGGCCTCGATTACGAGCCCTATCCTCTCGGCGACGGCCTTCAAGCTCTCCCCGAAGTGCCTAAATATGTCGATGGTCTTTATCTCGAGATAGTGCAGCACGTCGCCGCCCGTCCTCACCGTGGTCGTGTAGCCAAGCAGCAGGTCGCGGTACATCTTCGAGGGGTGGAAGTACGCATTGCGCTCGATGGCCGTCAGCGGGTCCTGGCCGAACACCCGGACGTCGCGCAGGATCCTCAGCGCCTCCTCCCTTATCGCCTTGAACACGCGCAGCTGGGCCACCTTGGTGAAGATCTGCTCGGGCGAGGTCCCCGCGTACGCCATGGTGGTCTTGTAC
>WAQM01000074.1 GCA_015520245.1 Pyrodictiaceae archaeon | reverse complement strand
GCGCGCGGTCAGGGCCGTCGTGGAGGGCGGGGAGCTCCTGGGCTTCGCGGTGGTGAGGGCGCCCTGGAGCGCCTCCGTGGCGTCGCTGGAGCCTAAGCTGGTGGTCGAGGGGGCCGCGGGGTCGGCGGTGCCGGCCGCGCTCCGGCTCGCGGGCCCCGACGGCGCCTACCTGGTCGACGTCGTCACGTACAGGAGGGTGCTCGAGGCGCCGATATGCCAGGTGGCCTACGTGCTGCAGCCGTGCACCCCCGAGGGCTTCGTGATCAACCTCAGCGCCCTGGGCGAGTACGACCTCGCGCTGGTGGCGGTGCTCGACCCAGGGCTCCTCGCGTCGGCCGACCTGGTGACGATAGACATCGTCTACCCCTACAGGTTCTTCGAGGCCGTCGGCAGGCGCGGCAACGCCAGCCAGATGGTGCTGTTCAACGGCTTCGAGCTGTGGTACTGGGTGGACCTCAACAACGACACGGTGGTGCAGCTCAACGAGACCGGCAGGCTGCAGTACGACCTGCGCGGGGGCAACGCGTTCAGCATCCAGCTGGCCGACGCGGCTAAGCAGTTCGAGGAGGTGGAGAGGCTGGTCAGGGTCTTCTGGGGCGTCGACACCGAGGGCGTGGCCAAGGCCGTGCTGCTGGTCTACCGGGTGTGGGGCAACAAGTGGTCCGGCGCCGGCAACGCGACGGCGGAGTTCAAGGCCGTGGTGAGGTTCTACGTGGAGGCCCCCTGGGAGGCGCTGAGGGCGCCGAGGCTGGTGAGGGTCGTCAACGGCACGGCCACGCTCAGCCTCGTCGCGTCGCTGCCGCCGGAGCCGGGCGTCTACGAGGGCTACGTGGTGGTACGCTCGCCCGACGGTAGGCTCGAGCTTAGGGTGCCGGTGTCCCTGGTCTCGGTCGCCGTCGCGGGGCCGGCGGGCCTGGCGCTGCCCGCCCGCGCCGACTGCGACACCCTCTACTGCAACGCGCTGCTCAGGGGCGCCGCAGACTGGCTGTGGCGCTACGAGTCCGGCGACTGGAGGGTGTTCAAGGTGTTGCTGTGGGCGCCGGCCTGGGCCCGGCTGGCGGGCGCGGCGGTGGAGGTCGCGTGGGGTTACGCCGACCCCGACTACGCCACCGACGTCGACGCGGCCGTGTTCGGCCCCTGGGTCTACATGCTGGTCTACAACCGGACCACCGGCGACGCCCTGCCGCTCGCGGTGGAGGGCCTCGAGCTGGCCGCCGAGCTCGTGTACCCCTACGGCCCGCACTTCTGGGACGCGCTGGGGCCCGGCCTGCTGAGGCTCGTGGCCCCCCTGAGCTTCGCCGCGGCGGGGGCCGCGGAGATCGTCGTGGTGGTGAGGAGCGTTAACTATGAGGGCGCCGAGCTGGAGCTGCCGTTCGCGCTCAGGGTGGCGCCGCTCGTCGCGGTCGAGTGGTACTGGCGCGCCGGCGGCCTGCAGCTGTACCGCGCGCTGCTGCTGGGCCCCGACTTCGCGGCGCCGGCGGCGCTGCCGGGGGTGCTCGAGGCGTACGAGTTCGCGGCCGGCTCCGCCAGGGTCTACACCAACCTGACCGCGGCTGGCCTCGAGGCGTGGTTCGGCATGGCCGGCCCCGTCGCGTTCGCGGGCCGCAGCCTGGCGCTGGTCTACGGCTACGCGGCCGGCGGCAGGCCCGACGCGGTGTACGTGCTGGCGCTGCCCCTGCACTACACGGTGCCTGTGACGACGGTGGGCAGCCACGCGGCCGGCCCGCTCTTCGAGTGGTACACGGCCCCGTACTGGGTGCTCTACGTGCCCGGCTAGGCAGGCCCCCCGGTTTTTACCCCCGAGAGCCGCTCGGCCCGGGAGGGGCATGAGACTCGGCCGCAGGGCCTTCCTCAAGCTGCTGATCGCGGCCGCGCTGGCCGCGGGGCTTCCCGCCCTCCTGTGGCCGCGGGAGCCCTGCCCGCGGCGGCGGGCCCTCGTGGCCGACGCGCTCTACGCCGACTTCCCCAACCCCGAGCTCGACGAGTTCATGGTGGAGGCGCTCGAGGCCGCCGGCTACGAGGTGGACCTGGCGCTGGGCCGGGAGGTCGACCTGGGGCTGCTCCGGCGGTTGACGCGCTACCAGGTCGCGGTGCTGAGGGTCCACGGGGGCGTAGGCGAGGCCAGGCTCGCGGACGGCAGGGTCGTCGAGGTCTACGGGCTGTTCACCGGGGTCCCGTGGAGCGACGAGTACCTGGACCTGGGGAGGAGGATGCTCGTCGCCAGGGCCAGGCCGCTCGCGGCCCCGACCGCGAGTACGTGGCCGTGCTGCCCAGGTTCTTCGAGGAGGCCCTCGAGGGGGAGTTCTGCCCGGGCTCGGTCATGGTCGTGGCCAGCTGCTACAGCCTGGCGTCGCTGGACATCGCGCTGGCCCTCGGCCGCCGCGGGCTAAGCGTCTACGTGGGCTGGGACGGCCCGGCCACGGTCGAGGAGGTCGACGAGGGGCTGAGGCTCCTGCTGGCCGAGGTCTACCTGAGGGGGCGCAGCTGGCGGGAGGCGGTCAGCGAGGTGGGGAGGCTGCTCGACGAGCGGTACCCGGGGGGAGGCTCGCTGCGCATGGTCGAGCTCAGGCG
>WAQM01000073.1 GCA_015520245.1 Pyrodictiaceae archaeon | reverse complement strand
TACAGCGTGGCAGTCGAGCCGGTCCTCTTCACTGAAGAGTCCGACCTCGTCGTGCTCTCAGGCATAGAGTTCGCGAGTCTTTGCGAACACCACTTGCTGCCATTCGTCGGCGTCGCGCACGTGGCTTACGTGCCCCGCAACAAGGTTATCGGCGTCTCCAAGATAGCGAGGATCGTTAGGAAGTACTCGTCAAGACTGCAGCTCCAGGAGAGGCTCACCAGGCAGGTAGCCGAGGAAGTCGCTAAGGCCACGGGCAGCCGTGACGTGCTGGTCGTAACCGAGGCGGTCCACACGTGCATGCTCATACGCGGCGTCAGGAGCGGCGCCACCGTGACGTCGGTGTACGGGCTCGGCAGGTTCAAGGAGGCTAGCATGGTTAACCAGGTCCTTAGCATAATCCAGCCTTACCGCTTGAGGTTCAAGCCCTTCCTCTTGAGCTCGTAGAGCAGCATCACGAGGGATGCCACCACGTTGTAGCTGGCTCCCGGCACCGACATGGGGAGCCTAACAACCTTGACTTCGTGCCCCACCGCCTTGAGCCTCTCCACTTCACGCTGGGGCACCCCGTAGTCCTCGGCACCGACAACAATGACGAGGCTGTCGACAGGCCCCACATCAAGCTCGTCGACGTGAACCCCGTACGTCTCAAGCACGAGCACTAGCGCGCTGCCCTCCGCGACCGAGCTCACGGCCTCGACGAGGTCGCCGTAGGCCTCTACGCCCGTGGGGCGCTCAATGACGCCCCGCTCTACCAGCACGAGCCTCCCTCCAAGATGGTTAATGATACCCCAGAGGTCGGCAACGTTACGGGGGTTCTTGGGGTGGTAAAAGACCACGGCGAGCTTTACCACTTCGTCATCGCCTCGCCCCCGGACGTCTTCGACGCTGCCGTTATAGCGAGGACCATCTACGGGGCCTTAGGCGCTTACGGCTGGAAGCTATACGTGGTAGGCCTAGGCTCTAGGCCCCGCCTAAGGTTCATAATAGACTCGCGGCTCCCCCTCGCAATTGTCAAGAGGGCCGTCGTGTTCGGCGAACCGGAGCTGGAAGGCTTTGGCGAGGCCCTGGTGGTTGACCCGCGCGGCGAGGACATCGGTAAGGTACGGCCGGGCGATGCGGCTCAGCCCGTGCTCGTGGTTATCGACTACACGGGCGCCTACGCCTCCCGCCTACGCGGCGCGGCCAAGCTCAAGAGGGTTGCTGCACTAAGGCTCAACGCGCTAACCTACGAGGCCGTGGCGGTGGTTTATGCGCTGTCGAGGCTGAGGGAGGCCAGGCCGACCCCACCCCCGAGGTACCAGGGAGGGCTCGAGCTAAGGGAGGCCATATACGTCGCCCGCAAGCTGGCCGAGGCCTTAACCATAGTTGACAGCTACCCCTTCGTGGATATGAACGCTGTCGCCTACGTCCTCCGCAACATCTACCTTAGGAGGCGCAGGCTCCTGGACGTCGACGGCATCTCGATCAGCTATGGCCCTGCCGAGTTCCGGGCCGAGCTCGAGGCCACGCTTTACGACGTCAGGGAGCTAGAGCCGGCTGGGAAGCTCAAGGTCGTACTAGAGCACGGGAAGGCGGTCATAACAGTTGATGGGGGGATCGTGCTCGAGCTGCTCGTAGACTTCGATAGAAGACTCGTATGCGTGACCCGGGAGCTTTGCTTCGGCGCGGAGGCTGCCCGAAGGGCGCCCGAGGAGGTCCTCCCAGGTGGGCTTGGCATTGAGGGCGGCGCGCCTGCTCATCGTTAACCCTCCTCCGGAGCTCTCCAGCGTCCTCGAGGGCTCGGTAGCCGTCGTCAAAGCTAGGTGGGGGCGGGAGAGTAGGTTGCTCATACTAGCATCCTTAAAGGGCTCAGGAGGGCGCGTGTACGTAGCACCCCCGGTACCCTCGCCTCTCTGCACCGGCAAGCTGGAGAGGCTCGAGGAGCTGCTCGTGAAGCGGGTAGCCGAGGCCCTGGGCTTGAGGGTCCATAGCGCCTGCCGGGCCCACCGTAGCCTTGTTAGGCCGAGCGTGATCGAGACGCTCAGGGAGGTGTTCGCTCAGCTCGATCTCAGCCCTGTCGAAGAGGAAGGCTGATAATGAGGGGCGCCTAAGGCGGATACCGGATGACTGGCCTGCGCAGTGCTGACGGGTGATGATGCTCGGGCAATAAGAGGACGGGTGAGCTCGCGTGAGAGTCGCTTTCGACGAACGCAAGCTGGTCAACTTCGTGCGGAGGTGCCGCGAACGCTGGGAGGACTTCGAGGTCGAGAAGGTGGTGATTAAGCGCAGCAAGCAGGTCATAGTGGCGCGCGTCCAGGGCTACAGGGTTAAGCTCGTGGTGCACCTTGACGGTAGGGTGCAGGCCTTCAGCCGCGCCCGCGGCCTGGCGTACGCCGTTAAGCGGGTCGCCATGAGGGTGCTAGGCCTTGAGGAGCCAGCGCCTCCTTAAGCTCTACAAGCGCAGGATAGAGGCGGCGATGGAGGTCCTATCGATAGTACTCCGGGAGAGGGTGGACGACAGAGACCGCGTGAGGAAGCTTCTCGAGGAGGTCTACCGCAGGTACGCCCTGCAGCCGATCAGGGGCAAAGCATGGCCAGAGGATATATGGGATAAGGAGATGGCGACCCTTTACGCCGTAGCCAAGTACGCGCTTGGGCTCGACCAGGACGAACCCGATCTCTTCAGATCCGTCTTCGGCGTGGAGGAGGCGTACGAGGAGGCCGCCAATGTGATACTCTCGAGTAAGCAGAGCGCCGAGGAGAAGGTGAAGCTAGTCGGCTTCCTGCTGGGCGGCAGCCTGGAATCTAACACCCTCGCACGGGTCTTCAGGGTAGTGACAACGGAGTCTCTGCTCGGCTTTAGGAGCGAGGAGGACGTGGAGAGGCTGCTTAGGGAGGCCGCCAAGCTCTTCCCTGAACACGTCGATACTGTTAAAAAGTACGCAAGGTATTACATAGCGCTCAAGACTGCTGAGGCCATAGCCGCGGGGCTCGTGCGGGACAGAGTGACTAAGGAGGCATTCAAGCAAGCTTTGGCAGCGCGCATAGGCCTCGACCGGATCCTACCGGACGACGAGTACGTTGGCTACATAGCCCGCAACGTGTACTCAGTGCCGCCCCGGCGGCTACGCAACACGCTCTCGCTAAAGGGTGAGGCCGCAGGAGGACGCGGCACTTAGAATCGGGACTTTTCCCGGCCTAGTCGAGGCGCGTGGCTTTTTCGAGGAACGCCCTGGCCTCACGGTACACGGGCCCCATAAGCTCCTCGACGAAGCCCTTATCCTCCACATCGCGAGGCGCCCACTCACCTCGCTTCACCTTCTCCTGGAGCATCAGGATGGCGCGAGCTACAGCATCGGGGCGGGGCGGGCACCCGGGCACGAACACATCAACAGGCAATACCTTCTGCACTAGCACGATGTTGTAGCTATTGTAAAACACGCCGCCACTGAAAGCGCAGGCCCCCATCGCTATCACAAACTTAGGCCACGGCATTTGCTCCCATATTATGCGGGCCGCCCGCGCCATCTTGCGGGTCAGGGTACCCTCTATGATCATCAAGTTCGTGTTGCGCGCATGCGTGAAGGCCAGGCTCCCCATCCGCTCGAGATCGTACTTGGGGGCGTAAGCTGCCGCGAACTCGGCGCCACAGCAGCTTGTCGTCAAGTGTACGGGCCAGAGGCTAAACGCGATTGCCCAGTCCCTGAGCGTGCGAATGGGCTTCCGCTCCACTAGCCACCTGGCCGCTCTCCGCGCCGCCTCCTCGAGGCGACCTAGCAGTGCGATTCCTGCGTGAGGGCAGTACAAGCTTGACCCCGCACTGGCTGAAGGCCGTAGCGGGATAAGTACGCATCGACGCGCCATGCCCCCTTGGGGCGCGGGTGCAAACATGAGGTGGGCTCGCCGATGGCGAAGGTCACATGCAAAAACAAGTGGGGGTTCTAACGGGCCGGGCCCGGCCGCCTCAGCTGCAGACCGGGTACTCGTCGGGCACCTTGGCCCTGAAGTACTTGCCGGTCTCCGGGCTCTTGAAGAGCCCTATCTTCACGCCCTTCCTGCCCTTGGGCGCCAGCACCCAGACCTTGATGGGTACCAGCTCCACCTCCTTACCCGTGGTCGGGTCCCTCACCTTCACGGGCTGCTCGCAGGCCATACCCTGCCCACCCCCAGCCTGGGCTGGTCCATGCTGTGGTTGCGGGGCTTGGGGATATATTAGGGTTTCCCCTTGCCTGGTGCCGGTTACCATTGCGGCCCACCCGGCCCTCATAGAGAGGGGGTGATACCGCGTGCCATCGCTACGTATTGTGAGGCTGGCGGACCTCCTGCTGGAGCCTGGTGAGCTGGGCAGCTGGGTAATACGGTGCCGGCGGTCGGAGCGAGTGGCCTCAGCGCGGCAAGCGGTCAGCACAGCTCAGCTGAAAAGTACTTCATCACCAGCCTCTCCGGGGGTGTGAGTCGGAGGAGAGCTATGGGATGCTTTAGCGCTAGCGCGCCCGCCAAGGCGATAATCGTCGGCGAGCACTTCGTCGTGTGGGGGTCAAAGGCTCTAGCGACAGCCTTATCGCTCCGAGCGGCCGTGAGGCTGTGCGTCCGCGCTGGCGGACCCGAAGTGCGTATCTCGTCGCGAGAGCTGGGGCTTCGCTGCCTAGTCTGGCCCAAGTGCGACTGCCCCGAACTACGTAACTTGCACGCCGTGGTTGCGGCCGCCCAGAGCAGCCTGGGGCTAAAGCTCTCCGAGTCGGTGAACGCGGAGGTGAGCTCACCCATACCGATCGCCGCCGGCCTCGGCAGCAGCGCCGCAGTCGCGGTAGCCTTCGCGGCCGCCCTCATGCTAGCGTACTACGGCTCCGTAGAGCGCGATGCGGTCAATAGACTGGCTTACGAGGCAGAGAGGGTTGCGCATGGCAGGCCGAGCGGGATCGACAATACTGTGGCTACGTACGGCGGGACGATAATCTACAGCCGCAGAGCCGGCTTCGAGCGGCTCAACACCAAGCTAAACGAGGCGGTGCTCCTAGTGGTGGACTCGGGCCAGCGGCGGGCCACTCGGAAGGCGGTTGAGCGCGCGTTAAGGTTCAGGGATAGGCTGGGTCCCGGCGCGGGGGAGCTTGTCGCGTTCGTCGACCGCCTGGTCGACTTAGCCGTGAGCGCTGCAAGGGCCGGGAACTTCGACGCGCTCGGGGCCGTAATGAACCTGGCCCACGGGATGCTGGTGGGTGTTGGCGTCTCCACGCCGGCTCTCGACCGGATCGTAGAGGCGCTTCGCAGTGAACCCGGCGTCTACGGTGCTAAGCTAACCGGGGCGGGCTTAGGGGGTGTGGTGATAGCGCTAGTCGCGCCCGACGCCGCCGAGGACGCGGCCTCAAGGGTAAGGCCTTTAGCTAAGGCTGTCTTCGCCGTGGGGGCGGAGGAGGAGGGCGTGAGGGAGGAGGCTTGACCGCCGACGCCGTGGTAGCGCTCAGTATTGCATTCGGTCTAACGCTGGTTACACTCCTCGCCGTAATGTGGCTCGCGAGGGTCGCGCTCAGCGGGCCCGAGCACCCCCTCAAGAAGGTGAGATACGAAGCGGGCAACCCGCCGCGAGGCCCGGCCCGCTCAGCGCTCCCGCCCCAGTACTACGGGTACGCGCTGGTGTTCCTAGTCGTGGACGCCGTGTACGCGCTGCTATTCCTGCTGGCATTCGTATCCCGCCTAGCGCTGCCATGGGTGGTCGTCGCAAGCATCTTAATGCTCCCGCCGCTGCTCTACGCGTTACGGTACGCCAGGAGGCTCGATGAGTGGCTTGAGCGGCGGTGATGACCTTAGTCCCACCATCCGATACCGTGAGGACCCTGGCAGGAGCTGAGCCGTGTTACCTACCGCCCATAGCCTAAGCTCCAGGCAAGGGCTAGGGCCCTCACGGGGCCCTCCTTGCCGACGGGCGACGCCGCCGTCCCCGTCTACCCAGCCCTCTCCAGCGATGCTGCCGGCTACGGAACCTGCTACTTGCTCGAGGCGAAAGCTGCCGTGACCCTCTCGCCCCTCGCCGCAGGGCTGGGGTTGGCACTATCGTTCAGCGAGCCGCTGGGCGTCGAGGTTTGCTTGGTGAGGGGGGTAGGGCTCGACGACTACGTCGAGCTAAGGCTGTGGGGGCCCGGCCTTAGGTACTCGTCCGGGCCGCTCCAGCGTGAGCTCGCTGCCCTGGCGCGCGCCCTACCTCTCATAGCTGAGGAGAACAACCTCGCCCTGCCGTTGCGCGACGTGCTGCTAGTACTCGCCTCGCACGGGCAGGGCTTCAGCGAGTTAGCTATAGCGAGCTTATTCGGGCCTCACTACGTCGCGGGAGCCACCGCCGAGCCCGTCGACTTGAGCGGGATCTGGCTGGTCGTCGCGCGACCACGGCTCCAGGCGGAGCGCGTAGTAATGGCGTTACTCGAGCGCGCCGCTGAGGTAGCTATGGCTGCCGCTACGCTAGCGGCTGACATCGAGCAGGCGTTTGCGGCTCACGCGCGGATAGCGCTCAAGGCGGTCGCCCCCGCGCTGGCGCCGCGCGTCAGAGAGCTAGTCGAGCACGTGAAGACGATGGGGGTCGTCGGCATTACGGTCGACGCTACGGGCGAGCACTTGGTGATAGCCGTCGACGACTACGGCACGCTCCTCGACGTAAGCGCCGTGCTCTCAGCTCACCACGTGCCTCACTCATACGGCAGGGTCGTGACCCCGAGCCACGCAGGGGCAGAGTGGAAATAGGAGCGCACCTGGCCTGGGAAGCGGGCTAGGTGTTGAAGCTGAAGCTGACCGCACGTTGCATCGTCTTGAAGAACGGCAAGCTGCTGGTGCAGGTCGGCCGCCGTGGCGACTTCTACAAGCTGCCCGGGGGCAAGGTTAAGCCTGAGGAAACCATAGTCAAGACGCTCGAAAGGGAGATGTACGAGGAGCTCGGCCTAAAGCTGGTCAAACCTCCCTCGCTCGTGGCCATCGTCGACAGCTTCTACCGTGACCGGGGCGCGGTGGTTCACGAGGTGGGGTTCTACTTCGTATGCGAGGTCGACGGGAGCCCTCGGCCGAGGGAGGACCACATAGTGGTGAAGTGGGTGGACCTCGAGAGCGGCGACGTGAGTAAGCTCAAGCCGTCCGTGCTTCTCGAACTGGTTGACGCCATCGCCAGGGGCTCCTGCAAGCTCAAGCCGATGTACCTCGTGAGCGTGGAGCTGTAAGCACGTCGGATCCCTACTTCACTTCTTCAACACCACTTGGACCCCCTTGGGGTAGATGTAGACGTCCTTGCCTATGGCCTGGCCGGGGAGGTTGGGCTCGAACACCGCCACGACCACGCCACGCCGGCCGTGCGTGCGCACGATCTTGCCTCGGTACTCGTTCCCTTTGCTGTCCACATACAGTACCCTCCACCCTATCAGCCTCGCGGCCTCGCGGTCCGATGTGACACCGTCTACGCGTATCAGCACCTGGTTCTCGTACTGCGTGTTGCTGCCACGGCGGTACCCTAGTACGAGGCCGGTGAGCACCTTAACCTCGCGCTCGCCCACCATGTCGGCTCCCCCACCCTGCGCCGTACCCGCTCCCTTCAAGTGCTTGCCCCCGGGCGGGTGGCGAACCGGTTAAATTTCTAGGCGCCGCAGTGCGCCCCCATGGTGTCGGCTGGCTTGGCAAGCGTGCCGCGCATTATCGTTGAGCCTCCGGGCCCCAAGGCGCGGGAGATCATAGAGCGCGATTCCAGGGTGCTCATGCAGAGCTTCGTGCGCTGGTACCCCCTCGTCGTCGAAGAGGTTAGGGACTACGTGGTTAAGGACGTTGATGGCAACCTCTACGTCGACCTTAACGCCGGCATAGCTGTACTGAACGTCGGCGGCTCTAACCCGCTCGTCGTGCGGAGGGCCAAGGAGCAGCTCGAGAAGCTGGTGCACTACAGCTTGACAGACTTCTACTACGAGGTAGCGGTCGAGCTGGCGGAGAAGCTCGTGACTATCGTGCCCAGCCGCAGGCCCTCGAAGGTCTTCTTTACGAACAGCGGGGCTGAGAGCATCGAAGCCTCGATCAAGGTCGCTCGCTACTCGACCGGGAGACAGTACATTATAGCGTTCCTTGGGGCCTTTCACGGCAGGACAATGGGGGCCCTCTCGCTCACCGCGAGCAAGCCCGTCCACAGACGCCGGTTCTCGCCCCTCCTACCCGGCGTGATCCACGTGCCCTACCCCTACCCCTACCGGTGCCCGTTCCGAGCCGAGGAGCCTGAGGAGTGCGGCGATGCGGTCCTGGGCTTCATCGAGGACTGGGTGTTCGGGAAGCTCGTGGACCCGACCGAGGTTGCCGCGATAGTGGTTGAGCCCATACTGGGTGAGGGAGGTTACGTGGTACCCCCCGACAACTTCCTGCCTGGCCTCCAGAGGCTCGCGGACAAGCATGGCATCGTGCTGGTGGCGGACGAAGTGCAGACGGGCTTCGCCCGGACGGGCAGGTGGTTCGCCGTCGAGCACTGGAACGTGAGGCCGCACGTCATCGCGCTAGCCAAGGCTATCGCGGGCGGCCTGCCCCTGGGGGCCGTGGTGGGGCACGAGCACGTTATGAGCATCGAGCCCGGCGGCCACGCCACGACGTTCGGCGGGAACCCGGTCTCGGCCGCCGCCGCCCTGGGGGTCATAGAGTTCATCGAGCGCGAGCGCTTATGGGAGCGGGCTGCGAGACTGGGCGGCGAGGCCCTGAGGAGGTTCATGGAGGCCGCTGAGAACATCGAGATGATAGGCGACGTCCGGGGCAAGGGGTTGATGATAGGCGTGGAGCTGGTCAGGAGCCGTACCACCAAGGAGCCGGCCAGGAGGGAGCTCGAGGAGCTGCTGATCCGGCTGTTCAAGAAGGGCTACCTGGTCATAGGGGCAGGCGTGTCGACGCTAAGGCTCGCACCGCCTCTAACCATACCGGAGGACGTGCTGATGTCGGCCGTCGACGCTATCATCGAGGAGGTGAGGCGCGTCTGCAAGGAGAGAGGGATCTGCAAATAAGCCCAGAGCGCGGTCGTAAGATCCGGCTACCGCGCGTGATGAGGCTTACAAGGGGCCGAGGCCGCCGATGGGCTGTGAACCCGCGGCTGAGCTCAACCGCCCTCGAGCTCCGATAGGGGCCTGCTCGGCTTAGGGGCCATGATAGGCTCGTCGGGCACGCGGTAGTCCTTGCGGAGGGGGTACACGCCGTCCGGCCAGTCGGGGGGTAGCAGCAGGCGGCGCGGGTCTGGGTGCCCCTCGAAGCTCACGCCTAGCATCTCGCGCTCCTCGCGTTCCTGCAGGAGAGCCGCCTCCCACACACTCGTTAAGCTAGGCACCCGGGGCTCGTC
>WAQM01000072.1 GCA_015520245.1 Pyrodictiaceae archaeon | reverse complement strand
CTATAAGGCTGCCCTGCGAACAGGGCGCGCGAGAGGCTCGAGGCCACGATGCCGGCCGTGTAGAGGGGTTCCGGGGTCCTGGTGAACAGCTGGAGGCGGCACACGACGCTGTAGGCCCTAGCCTCGCTCACGCCGTAGGCCGAGGCGAGCAGCCGGCCCCTCGGGCACGACACCCTGAAGAGCCTGGCCCAGTCGCGGCGCAGGATCTCGAGCCGCCAGGTCTCGCCCGGGAAGGCCCTGGCCAGCGCGCGCTCCACCGCGTCGCGGTCGGGCTCGTAGTGGTAGATCACTATGACGGGCGTCGACGTCGCCTCGTGCACGTAGTCGGGGTCCGCGACGTTGAAGCCCGCGTAGACCGGGGTGTCGAGGAGGATCGCCTCGAGGCGCGCGCCCGCCGCCCGGGCCCAGCCGAGTACGTCCTTGACTAGCCCGACTATCCTGTAGGTCGCGTCGGCCCCATCAACCCTCACCAGCGTGGCCGACGAGTAGTACGGTCTCAGCGGGCCGCCCCCCTCCTCGCAGTGAACAGCCGCCGCGAGCACCGTGTACCTCCAGCTACGCTTGAAGTAACCGTCGTCCACCCCGGCGTAGCAAAGCAGCGAGCTCCTCAAGCCTGGGGTCGCTCCTCAGCGCCTCCAGCACCGTGTCGGCGTCGACGCTGAGGCTTATTATCCTGGTCTTGCCGTAGCGGCCGCGGCTCACGACCCGGGCGTTTATGATCCCAAGCATGTCGAGCTCGTTTATTATATCGCTCACGCGCCGCTGCGTCACCCTCTCCACGCCCACCGCCTCGGCGAGCTTAGCGTACGCGTCGTACACCTCACCCGTCGTCGCCACCCCCCGCTCGCGGACCTTGGCTATTATGGCCAGGAGCGTGAGCCTAGCGTGAAGGGGGAGGGTCGACACGACCTCGTACACCCTGTCCCTCTCGAGCTGGGCCCAGGCGGCCCTCACGTGCTCGACCGTGACCCTCTCGGCGCCCTCCCTCTCGGCGATCTCGCCGGCCACCCTGAGCAGGTCGAGGGCCCTCCTGGCGTCGCCATGCTCACGGGCCGCGAGCGCCGCGCAGTACGAGATGACCGCGTCGTCGACGACGCCGGGGTAGAAGGCCTCGACCGCCCGCTCCCACAGTATGTCCCGCAGCTGCTGAGCGTTGTAGGGTGGGAACACCAGCTCCTCCTCCCCCAGGCTGCTGCGGACTCTGGCGTCAAGCATCTCGACGAACTTCACGTCGTTCGTTATGCCTATTATCGAGACCTTCATGGCGTTGCGGGGCAGCTCGTAGCCTATCCTGGTGAGCTTGTAGAGCAGGTCATCGCCGCGGCGCCTGACGAGCCAGTCGACCTCGTCGAGGACGACTATGAGCACGCCGCTGCGCCTCGAGAGCGCCCTGACGAGCCGCGCGTACACCTCGGCCGTCGAGAGCCCCGTGAAGGGCACGCGGAGCCCGACGGCCGACGCGATGTCGGCTAGCACCCGGTAGGGCGTGTCCCTCTGCCTGGTGTTGACGTAGGCGTAGACGACGTCCACCCCCAGGTCGCGGGCCCTAGCCACGAGCCTACGGAGGACGTAGAGCGTCACCGCCGTCTTGCCCGTCCCCGTGAGCCCGTAGATGAACACGTTGTTGGGCCGGCTGCCCTTCAGCGCCTGCGCGACGATGCTGCCCAGCCTGCGTATCTCGTTCTCCCGGTGCGGCAGGCGGTCCGGGATGTAGTCGGGGCTCAGGATGTCGCGATTCCTGAATATCCTCGACCCCGTGACCTTGTCGAAGACCTCGTCGAGCACGTCGCTGACCAAGAACGCCTTTCCCGCCACCAGCATAGGCCGACCTACCGCCTATAACGCGGGGGGCGGGGTGCTACGCACGGCCGAAGAGGTTAAAAACCGGCGGCCCCGAGGACACACGCACACATGGTCGGTGGGCCGGTAGCTCAGCCTGGAAGAGCGCTCGGTTGGCATCCGAGAGGTCCCGGGTTCAAATCCCGGCCGGTCCACCACCCCCACTTCACCACGCTAACCCAACCCGCCGGCGGAACCCTTGACGCCCCTACCGGGCCCCATCGGTCATTCAACTCCTCTCCGGCCCGCTGTCTAGCTAACGCCGCCTCGCGAGGTGGTCCTCGGGGATACCCTGCCAGTGTCGTTGCCTCCGACCTCGCAAAGCCCGGCGAGCAACTACTGCCGGGCTCTCGCTGCCGCGTTGAGCCCGGCGGCTCCTTCCTCGAGCCCCTTCCAGGGATTTCATGTGGGGCCGGGCATCACCGTCGGGTCGCGAGTCCCATCAATCAATTATGCGTAGTCGCCGTGGGCGGTCGATTCGACCGTGCCCTATGGGCGTGCTTTGCTGCTTCCCGCGCGCTGCTACGCTTTAACCGCCGCCCTGGCGGCCCCTGCGTGGCGACGAAGCCCCACCTCCTCGCGAACCGACTCGGAGTGCCCGAGTCTCACGCTCCTCCAGCGCTACCGTGGCGTGCTCCCGTTCCCAGCTGCCACCCCCGAGGCTAAGGCCGCTGCCACGGCCACCCCCAGGGTCGCTGCGGCGTAGGACGCTAGGGGTTGGGGGCTGAGCGCCGCTGGCGAAAGAGCCAGCGCGAACCTCGCTGCCTCGAGCAGCGCCAGCTTCGGCCTTGAGATACCCGCCTGAGCGTAGAGGAGCGCTAGGCCCCGGTACAGCCTCGCCTCAGCGCACGCCACCGCTACCGGCGCCAGGCTCAGAAGCGTCACGGACGCCGCCGCGTAGCCCACCCCCGCCGTCCGCTTGGAGGTCACGAGCCTCTCGAGCTCCTCGAGCGGCGCCATCGCCGCCACTCCGGCCTGAAGGCCTAGCTCTCGCAGCAGCTT
>WAQM01000071.1 GCA_015520245.1 Pyrodictiaceae archaeon | reverse complement strand
TAAGAGACAGGTGCTGAGGTGTGCTGAGATACCCCTTCTACCGAGACCCGCCTCAGCCGGGTCCAGCTCCTCACGGGCCCCTCGGCGTTTGCACCCCTCATCATCGCCGCGGCTAGGCTTAAACACACCGAGCTAGCGCCGAAGCCGGGGGCAACCACCTTTGGGCGGCCATCCGCTGGAGAAATTTAGGTGTTTAAGGTGCGTTCACTGCTGCTTCTTCAGGGTCGTCGAGGAGGCGCCGGTGGTGTTCCCGTGGGAGAAGCGGCTGCTCGAGGAGCTGGCAGAGAGGGAGGGCGTCGAGCTGTCGTTCGACCCCCTGGAGGTTTATGCTGACTCCAGTGCCCGCTGTGCCGTCGCGCTGTACCGCTGGGTGATCCGGGGGTTCTGCCCCTTCTACAGAATCGCGGGGTCGCGCTGCACAATCCACGAGCTCAAGCCCCTTGCTTGCAGAATGTACCCCCTAGTGGTAAACGTTGAGACCGGGGAGATCGCGGTATCGACGAAGTGCGACTGGATCGAGAGGCGCCTCACGGGTCTTAAGGCGGTCGACGGGCGCGTTGAGACGGTGCTGAAGCTCTTCCCTGAGGAGGGAAGGGCCGCTGTCGAGGCCTTCATCCTCTACAGGGAGCTCGTGAGGGCGCTTCACGAGCTAGGGCTTAAAAGGGTGGAAGGGAGGGCGGCCTGCAAGGAGCTGCTAGACGCCGACGACTACGTGGCGAGGTACGCCTAGGGATGGCCGAAGCCGCTAGGGTCAGGAAGAGGTTGATCCGTGTCTTCTTCAACACCTTCTACGACGATGCCGCTCAGGGCGTGGCTAAGAGGTTGGAGGCCTACGGACGGGTTGTGAAGCTCACGAGGTCGCAGATAGTGCCGGAGCTCTACTTCGTTGAGCTGGAGCCGCGCGGCGAGGTGGACCTCAACAAGCTAGCCGAGGAGATAGAGGGGCAGCTAAAGCGCGATGATCGGGTGTTCGGCGTGAAGGTGTACCCAGTCCAGACCTAGTTCGGCGGGGTGAGCGGCCGTGCCCCTCGTGGGCGAGGTCAGGGGGCACTACGAGCCTCACAGTGTCGAGGAGGAGGTGAAGCGGTTCTGGAGCGCTAACAAGATCTACGAGAAGGTCAAGGCCTGGAGGCGGGGGGCGCCGAGGTTCTGGTTCATCGATGGCCCGCCCTACCCCTCCAGCGACGTGCCCCACGCAGGGACGGCGTGGAACAAGGTGCTCAAAGACGCCATCCTCCGCTACAAGCGCATGGCCGGCTTCGACGTCTACGACAGACCCGGCTACGACTGCCACGGCCTGCCGATAGAGGTCGCCGTCGAGCGCCGCCTCGGGATAAGGGTGAAGAAGGAGATCGAGAGCAGGCTCGGCGTCGAGAGGTTCGTGGAGGAGTGCAAGAGGCTCGTCTTTGACAACATAAAGGGCCTCACCAAGTGGTTCCAGGAGCTCGGCGTGTTCATGGACTGGTCCAACCCCTACCTAACGCTGACCGACGACTACATCGAGGCGGCATGGTGGCTCGTTAAGCGCGCCCACGAGCAGGGCCTCCTCGAGCTGGATTACAGGGTCGTGTACTGGTGCCCGAGGTGCAGCACGACGCTCGCCGAGTACGAGGTCGAGTACCGCGAGCTCGAGGACCCGTCGGTATACGTGAAGCTCCCGGTGGAGGGGCGCGCCGGCGAGTACCTCCTAGTTTGGACCACGACCCCCTGGACGCTGGTGGCCAACACGTTCGTGATGGCCCACCCCGACGCGAAGTACGTGCGCGTGCGCGTGGGCCGCGAGGTGCTCATACTAGCGCGTGAGAGGCTCGAGGCCGTGATGAGGGAGGCGGGAGTAGGCAGCTACGAGATCCTCGAGGAGCTCACGGGAGCCCAGCTTGAGGGGCTCAGATACCGCCACCCCCTCGAGGACGTCGTGCCCCTGCAGCGCGAGCTCGCCAGGTACCATAGGGTCGTCATGTCGCGCGAGTACGTAACCTTACACGAGGGCACAGGCCTCGTTCACGCAGCCCCCGGTCACGGCTTCGAGGACTTCGAGGTGGCGCGGCGCGTCGGCGTGGACCTAATCGCCGCACCCATAGACGACGAGGGCCGCTTCACCCGGGACGCGGGCCCGTACGCGGGACTCCACGCGCGCGAGGCGAACGACGTCATCATCGAGGATTTGAGGAGGCGTGGAGCCCTCTTCCACGCCTCGAAGGTTAAGCACCGCTACCCTGTGTGCTGGCGCTGCAAGACGCCGGTGCTCTTGAGGGCCACGAGGCAGTGGGTGCTCCGGGTGACTAAGCTGAAGGAGAGGC
>WAQM01000070.1 GCA_015520245.1 Pyrodictiaceae archaeon | reverse complement strand
GTGCCCCCTCGTCCGCAGGCTCGCCGGCCTCGGGCCTGACGTGGACCCCCACGAGGCCCCGGAAGCCTAGGGCCCGGGCGAGCTCCGGGTGCGCGGAGGCGGCTAGGAGGGCGCCGCGGCGCGCCAGCTCGAGCGCCTCCCCGGGCCTCTCGGCCAGGACGTCGTCGCCGACGACCAGCACGCGGCCGCCCGCCTCGGAGGGGCCGGCGACGGTCACCACGTCGGCCACCCTGGCCACCCACGGCGTCCTCCCCACGAGGGCCACGGGGGCGCCCAGCCTGGCCACGGGCTTGACCGAGCCCGGCGTGGAGTACACGTGGGCGGCCGAGGCCGCCGAGACCGCGGCCAGCGCGGCCGCGGCGGAGACGGGACCGGAGACGCGGCGCGCGAGCCCCCTCGGTGTCAGCTGCTCCCACGGGCCGGCCTCGACCCAGTCGTCGAGCCTCGAGGGAGTCGTCGCTATGCCGCACCACCCGCCCTCCAGGAGCGCGTACGTCACCCTGACCCCGACCACCAGGTCGACCACCCTGAGGCCGGCCCACCTGCGCAGGGTGGTGTCCAGGAGGCGCGCCAGGGCCCTCGAGAGCTCGGCGTAGCCCCCGCCTACGCGCACCTCGTCATCGCCCCCGAGAACTCTATCGTGGCGCCGTTGGCGTACTCGCCGTAGCCGGACGCCAGGAACGCTATCAGCCCGGCGAGCTCCTCGAAGGTCCCGGTCCTGCGGAGCGGGGTGCGGCCAAGCACCTCCCGCTCCCAGAGCTCGGCGGGGTCGGCGCCCAGCCTCGCGGCAACCCTCTCTATGAGCCTCCTCGCGCCCGGCGTGTCGAAGCTGCCCAGCAGGATGGTGTAGGCCCTCACGCCGCGGCCGCCGTACAGCCTGGCGACAAGCTTGGCCAGCTGCTGGAGCCCGGCGCGCGAGGCGTCGGCCAGCCCGAGGAACCTCATGGGCTCCCTCACGCTCGCCGAGGAGAGGTAGACTATGGTGCCCCCGCCCCCCTCCTCGAGCAGCCTGCGCAGGTAGAGGCTGGTCAGGTAGCCGGGGGCCGCGACGTGCATGAGCGCGGCCTCGGCCCAGTCCCGGTAGCCGGCCTCGTGGGGGAGGCAGGGCTCGCAGCCAGCGTGCCCGGCGTTGAAGACCAGCAGGTCCACGCGCCCCAGGGCCCTCCAGGCCTCCTCGAACCCCCTCTCGATGCTGCCGCCGTCGAGGAGGTCCATGACCACGGCGGCCGGCCTCCTGCCCGAGAACGCCTCGACCTCCCTCGCGGCGGCCTCCAGGGCCTCGCGCCTCCTGGACGCTATCGCGACCTCCGCCCCCCACCTCGAGAGCCACTTGGCCACGCCCAGCCCTATGCCCGACGACGCCGCCGTGACCAGCACCCGCAGCCCGGAGAGGTCCAGGGCGACCCTAGCCACGGCGCCCCGGGGCGGGGCCCGGCCCCGCGCTACCCCATAGCCTGCTCGAGTATGGCAGCCGCCTCCTCGAGCTTGTACCAGTCGAGGCAGCCGCGCTCCCGGGCAACGGCGGCCGCCTCGAGGAGCAGGTCGACGGCGTCGCCGAGCGCGTCGTCGCCGTAGCTCCCGTGCAGGAACCCCTCGATCAGCTCCAGGGCCTCGCTCAGCCCCCTCACCGGGCCGCACGCGTGCTGGGCGCTAATGGCTATCGAGAGGGCCTCGCTGACCATCCTGGCGTAGGCCATGGCGCCTCCGCGTGGCGGGGCCCCGGCGCGGCTACTTAAGCGGCGCCCGGCCTAGTCCCGCCAGCCGCCCTCGGTCCAGCCCCTCAGCCTCAGTATCCTCCACTGCTGCCCGGCCTCGACCAGCCAGCCGGCCAGGAGGCGGGCCACCATCCTGCGCGCGTCCTCGGCCGGGAGGTCGACCCCGTAGTGCTCCCGGACCGCCCGGCGCGCGGCCTCCGGGTCCACCCGGGGCCTGAAGTACTCCGTCAGCCTCGCCAGGAGCTCGTCCAGCCTGCTGACCTCGCGGCGGTCCACCAGCCTGCGCAGGTAGTCGAAGTCATCGCGCCTCAGCGTCGCCTCCTCGGCCCTCCTGCCGGCGTGCCTCCAGTAGCGGTACAGGAGCTCGTAGTCCCCGACTATCTCGCCGGTGGCGAAGTAGGGGAGGGACACGCGCCCGCGCCCGGCGGTGGCGGGCCCACGGTACCCCTATAAGCCATGCTGGAAGTGGCCCGCCCGTGGGGAGGCGGCTTGGGCAGGCTCGCGCCCCTGGCGGCCCTAGCCCTCGCCGCGCTCGCCCTCCCCATCGCTCCGGCCGGCGCCGTGGAGGCGGGCCTGCCCCCCACGCCGGCCCTCGGCTCCAGCGGGATGCTCCTGGCGTACATCCCCGACCCGGAGGTCTGGAGGAAGCTGGCCTCGATCCCCCTCCTGGCGGCCGGGCCGGCGCGCCCGGAGCCAGCGTACCGCGGGGGCCTCGGCGGCTGGGAGCCGGGCGACGCGGTGATCCTGGTGGGCAGCGGGGAGCTGGTGGGCGCGGCGCGCAGGATAGCCGAGCTCTACCGGAGCGTCGGCGTTAGGCCCATCGTGGTGACGGTGGACAGCGTCGTCTCCTCCTACCCCGAGGCGGAGCCCCCGCCCTACAGCCTCGACGAGGAGGACCTGGCCAGGTGCTGCGGCGCCTCCTACAACATGAGCGTGGCGCTGCGCGTGGTCTCGTTCCTCAGGAGCGCGGTCGAGGCGGGCGCCCGCTACCTGCTCATACTAGGCGACGACTCGGCCGTGCCGCCGTTCTACTACTTCAGCCACATACTGTCCTACGTCGCGTCCGTGGAGCAGGCGGTCGTCGCCACCGACTACTGGTACGCGGACCCCGACTACGACTTCGAGGTGGAGGTAGCGGTCGGCAGGGTGCCGGCGTCGACCGCCGAGGAGGCCGAGAGGTTCGTTGAGTCCCTGGAGCTCTGGTACTGGCTGGTCCGGGGCGGCGGGCTCAGGGCGCTGGCCGCCGGCGGCGCCCCCTTCTTCTACCCCTTCATGGTGGGCGAGACGAGCGTGATCCAGGTGTCGGCGGCCCTGCCGAGGGTCTTCGACGAGGTCGACTACATGACGGTGAGCCTGGGCAACTACGCGCCCGCGCCGATGGCGGCGAGGCTGCGCGGCTACCAGCTGGCCTACGTGGTCGCCCACGGCCTGGGCAGCAAGCTCGTGGACGCGGTGCCCCGCGGGCTCTGGGGCGCCGAGTTCTCGTACCTGCTCTCGGCCGACGAGGTCGAGGGCCTGGGGCCGATGATCTTCGTGACCCCGGCGTGCATGAGCGCGCAGTGGGACTACAGGACGATCAGGCCGCCCTTCGACCCGCCCAGCCTCGGCGTCGCCATGGTGCTCAGCGGCGCCTCGGTGGCGTACCTGGGCTCGACGAGGCTCGCCATAGAGGTGGTGACGGGGCTCACGGGGACGCCGGCCGGCGGCCTCGAGGTGTCCTACGCCGGGATGGTGCGGCTCACCGAGACCGTGCTGCTCAAGATGCCGCTGTCGAGGAGCGTCGGGGAGGCGGTGGTGAGGGCGCTCAACGAGTACTCGAGGCTGCTCGGGGCCTACCTGGCCGTGACGCCGGGCGGCGTGGAGGACGTGGCCCTGCTCACC
>WAQM01000069.1 GCA_015520245.1 Pyrodictiaceae archaeon | reverse complement strand
GCCTGGCCGCCGTGGTAGGGGCCCTGCCACGTTGCATCGGGCGTGCGAGCGTCCTCGGCCTCTACCCGAGCACCACCTCGACCACGACCTTGGCCACGCTGTCCGGCGTCATCGGCAGGTTCAGCGCGGCCCTGCGATCGCCGCTCACGATCGTCGGCACGGACGAGACCGGGTAGGAGCCGCTCTTCTTGGCGTAGTCCTGCACGTTCACGCTCTCGAGCACTATGGCCGGCTCGCACGCGATGAGGGTGGCGAACACCGCCAGCGCGACAGTGCACGGCACGCCGTTGACGACGTACATGCGCACCCTGGCCTCGCTCACGCCCCTGAGCTCGCGTAGCTTGCGGGGGCACTTGGGCGGCCTCCAGCCGCTCGCCGCCCTCATCATGAAGGGCATCGCGAGGGCCAGCATGTCGCCGAAGCTCCCGTAGTGGATGAAGTTGCGGAAGCCCTCGATCCAGAGCCTCGGCAGGCCCAGCTCGCTGGGGCCCGGCTTAACCCGCCTGAGCTCCCACCCGGACGTCTTGACCACCCACTCCAGCTCCTTGGTGTCGCCCACCCCCTCCTCGACGACCACCACGCCGGGTCTCATCGACTTAAGCTGCGCCAGCACCTTCATGGGGTCCTCGCCTACGAGGGCTGACAGCAGCTTGGAGGCCACCGCTACCGACATGGCGGGCCCGCCCCGCGCCCCCGCGAAGAGCCTCTTCCTTATAGCCTGGGCGCTGAGCCGCGGCCCACAGCCTTAAGAGGGGCTTCCGGCGGGGCCCGCCTTGGGCCTCGAGGTAGGTGGAGCTGATGCGGCGCGAGGTGTTGGACTCGCTCATCGAGCGGGCGCTTGGGGGCGACAAGCTCGCCATAGGCAAGCTGCTGACGGTGCTGGAGCAGCCCACACCGGAGGCCGGGTACGTGCTGTCGAGGCTCGCGCCGCGGGCCGGCCGCGCCCACGTCATAGGCGTCACGGGCATACCGGGCGCGGGCAAGAGCACACTCATCTCCAAGCTGATAGCCGAGTTCAGGAGGCGCGGCTACCGCGTGGCGATCGCCGCCATCGATCCCTCGAGCCCGCTCACGAGCGGAGCCCTGCTGGGCGACAGGCTGCGCATGCAGCTCCACACCACCGACCCCGGCGTCTTCATCCGCAGCGTGCCCACCAGGGGGCTGCGCGGCGGGTTGGCGCTAGCCAGCATAGCCATGATAGAGGCGTTCGACGGCCTGGGGTTCGACAAGATAATAGTAGAGACTGTCGGCGTGGGCCAGGCCGAGACCGACATCATGCACGTCGCGCACACCATAGTGGTCGTCACGATGCCCGGCGCGGGTGACGACGTCCAGGCCCTCAAGGCCGGCGTCATGGAGATAGGCGACATCTACGTCGTGAACAAGGCTGACAAGCCGGAGGCCAGCAGGACGATCGAATATGTGAAGTTCGCGATCGAGACCGGCGAGGTCGGCTCCAGGAGGTACGGCTGGGAGCCCCCCGTCATCAGGACCAGCGCGACCCTCGGCCAGGGTATCGAGGAGCTTGCTGATGCGATAGACAGGCACTATAAGTTCCTCTCCGAGCGCGGCCTACTCCGCGAGAAGCTGACGTCCCGCAGGAAGCTCATGCTCAGGTTGATGGCCGGCAGGCTCATATCGTCGGTGCTCGAGAGCATCGAGGTGCCCGAGCCGAGGCTCGACGCCAGCATCTACGACCAGGCCGTGGAGCTCCTGGCCAGGGCCTGCCGGGCGGCCACGGGCCGGTGCTAGGCCCGGCTCACGGCAGCTCGAGGTAGGGCATGAGGACCTCGCTGCAGGAGCCCGAGTGGCACAGCCTCAGCCGGGCGTGGTACACGGAGGGCACGAGCTCCGGCGGGAGCCGGAACATGGCGAGCTCCAGGTAGCCGAGCCCCCTCAGCGCGCGGCCCTCGCGCGCCAGGGCCGGGAGCGCGCGGCCGGCGACCACGACCTCCACGTGGTCGGGGGCCAGACTGCGCCTCGTCCGCCACTCGACCGGCTTGTAGACGGCCAGGAGCGTGTCGCCGCCGACCGCGCCGTAGACGAGGCCTTCGACGTCGACGCGCCCGGCCGTCACCCGGACCGAGACCTCCGGCGGCTCCACGGGGACCCTCAGCCACGTCACGCCAGCGCCGCCGCAGTCGAACACCACCCGGTCATAGACTCCGGCGGGAACGTAGGCCACGAGCTCCCCGCCTCTGACGGCGTACTCGACGGCCGGGGTGCAGCCGTCCACGAGCACGAAGGCCGCCCTGCCCTCGCACGCACCGCCGTGGGCGGACACCCTGGCCGTGAACAGCACGCTGTGGGCCACGGGGGCTGGGACCTCGCCCGCTCCCTCCACGAGGAGGCGCGCGTGGCTCGCCGCGGCCAGCTGCTCGCGGTCGACAGTCACCAGCGAGGCGAGGCCCCGGCGGCCGCACCAGCGCATCGCAACCACGTACTCGGCGACCGTGGCCCCGCGCTCGTCGAGCAGCCTTAGGACCGTCCTGGGCCACTCGGCCTCCGCGCCCGTGAGGGCCACCGGCCTGAGGCGCACCACGAGCAGCGCCTCCCTGCCGCGCTCGAACACGTATATGGCCGGGCGGTAGACGCCGTGCTCCGTGGAGAGGTGGTGAGGCGGCTGCACGCCCCCACCCGCGCCCCGGCCGTGATGAGGCCCGCATCGGCGCGGAGCCGTGAAGACCCCTTCCCTGCGGCTGAGCGCTACAGCTCCACGACGCGCTCGGCCAGGTCCATTGCCTCCGCCACGTCCGACAGGCAGTAGACGGACAGACCCCCGTCCCTCCGGATCACGGCCACGAGCTTGTCGCCGCGCTCGGCGCAGACCCTCGAGTCGCCCCGCAGGAGCGCGTAGACGCCCATGTAGTCGAGCCTCAGCTTCACCCCGGCGGCGTCCGCCTCCTCCAGGACCCTCGACGCGGCGGCGTCCAGGCTCCCCCCGGGCTTCACCACCACGATCGCAGGCGCCGTGGCGACCTCGAACGCCGCCAGGGTCCTCCGGGCCGCCTCGACCGCGCGCAGCGCGCGCCTCTCGAGAGCCCATACAGCCTGCCTGCTGAGGCCGAGCCTCCGCGCTACCTCGCCGAGGCTCAGGCCGCGACTGCGCAGCGCCAGCACCTCCAGCTGGACCCGGCTCAGCAGACTTGAGCTCATGTAAACGTGCCCTCGTTTATAGCGGGCGTGCCACCCATTTATACCTCCCGGGGCCTCGCCCCTTAGCCACGGGTACTCGCTTGCCGGGGCCCCGCGCCGCGCTGACGGCCCTGCTGCTCGTCGCCCTCGCCTGCAGCGCCTACCTCGCCGCCGGGCTCCCGGCAGCCGGGCGCGACGAGGGGAGGGTCATCCGCGCCCTCCTCTGCGCGGCGGCGCAGAGGGCGTGGGAGGAGGTGATAGAGCTCTTCGAGCGCGAGACCGGCGTGAGGGTCGAGCCCGTCTACGGCAGCTCCGGCAGGCTCCTCGCAATGCTGGCGGCCGGCGTCGAGGCCGACGTCTTCGCCCCGGCCGCCCCCCGGTACATCGTCCGCGCGATAGAGAGGGGGCTCGTCGACCCGTCGACGGTGAGGCCCGTCGCCTTCCTCGTCCCCGTCATCGCCGTGCCCGCCGGCAACCCGGGCCGCGTGACGAGCGTCTACGACCTGGCGAGGCCCGGGCTGAGGGTCGTGCTCGCCGATGAGAGCGCGGCGGTGGGCGCGTACGCTAGGGAGGTGCTGTCCAGGCTGGGGCTGGGCTGGGTGGCCGACCGGGCCGTGAAGGTCGACACGTTCTCCAGGCTGGCGGCGCTCATAGCTGTGGGG
>WAQM01000068.1 GCA_015520245.1 Pyrodictiaceae archaeon | reverse complement strand
GACTATAACGGCCGGGTTCGTCACCTCGCCCCTCCTCGCCGCCTCCATGAGGGTGGCGACCGTGCCCTCGAGCACCCGCTGGCGGGGGGTGGTGGCCCAGATCACCACGGCCGCCGGCTTGGAGTACCCCACGACGCTGCCTATGCGGTCTAGTATCTCGTAGCTCCGCGCCGCCCCCATGAGGACCACGACGGTGTCGACGCTGCGCGCCACAGCCTCGAGCCTCACGCTCCTGGACTGCTTGCCCTCCGCCTCGCGGCCCGTGACCACCGCGAAGCTAGACGAGACGCCGCGACTCGTCAGCGGGATACAGGCGGAGGCCGAGGCCCCGACGAAGCTCGGCACGCCCGGCACGACCTCGCACTCGACCCCCCGGCTCACCGCGTACATGCACTCCTCCTCGCCCCTGCCGAAAATGAAGGGGTCGCCCCCCTTCAGCCTGACCACCAGCTTGCCCTCGAGGGCCTTGCGCACCAGCAGCTCGTTGATCTCCTGCTGGGTCATGGTGTGCCTGCCCGGCTCCTTGCCGACGTATATCCTCTCGGCGCCCGGCGGGGCCAGCTCCAGCAGCTCGGCCGGCACGAGCCTGTCGTACACGACCACGTCGGCCTGCATCAGGTACTTAAGGCCCTTGACGGTTATGAGCTCGGGGTCCCCGGGCCCCGCGCCTACTATGACCACCCTGCCGCGGGCCACGGCCTAGGAGCCCCCGAGCACCTTGTCGTAGAGGGAGGCCACGAGCTCGCCGACGCGCCTCCCCAGCTCCCGGGCCCTCTCCACGTCGTCCTTCATCCTCACCCACACCGCGCGGCCGCCGTCCGGCGAGAGCAGCACCGCGATGAACGCCAGCTGCCCAGTGCCCACAGGCTGGGACACGCCCCCGAGGGGCACGTGGCACCCCGCGTTCGCGTGCTCCAGGAAGCTGCGCTCGGCCTCCAGCATCCGCATCGTGAGCTGGTGGCTGTACCTGCTCAGCGCCCTGGCGACGCCGCTGTCGCGCGGCGCCACGACCGCGATTATCCCCTGGCCGGGGGCCGGCGGGAACTTGTCGAGCGGGAGCAGCCTGTAAGGCACGCTCAGCCCGAGCCTCTCGAGGCCCACCGCGGCCATCACGGCGTAGTCGTAGAGGCCGCTGAGGAGCTTGCGGACCCTCGTGTCCACGTTCCCCCGCAGCGTCTCGACCCTGAGCCGGGGGTTGTAGTGCAGCAGTAGGGCCCGCCTGCGGACGCTCGAGGTGCCGACCACGCTGCCCGGCGGGAGGCTCTCGACGCCGTCGAGCGGCCTGCCGGGCCTAGCCACGAGCGCGTCGTTCGGTGTACCGCGCGGGGGCACGTAGACTATCTCGAGCCTCGGGTCCATGGCGCTCGGTATGTCCTTCGCGCTGTGGACGGCTATGTCCGCCTCGCCCCTCAGCACGGCGAGGTTGACCTCCTTCTCGAAGAGGCCCTTGCCGCCTATCATGTGGAGCGGCTTGTCCTGCACCACGTCGCCGCGCGTCCTGACGATGACCGGCTCGAACTCGAGGCCGGGTATGTGCTTCCTGAGCTCCCTCAGCACTATGTCGACCTGGACGAGGCTCAGCCTGCTGCCCCTCGTCGCGACGCGTAGCTTCATCCGGTGCCGCCCCCGGGCAGCGCCCTCGCCGCCTCCCTCACCGCGCCCTCGACCTGCTCGAGCACCTCGGCGCTGTCGTGGACGCTCGCCGTGAACACCGCCTCGAACTGGCTCGGGGCCACGAAGACGCCGCGGCGCAGGAGCTCCTCGTGCAGCCTGGCGTACACCTCGCGCCTGCTCCTCCTGGCCTGCTCCGGCGTCTCCACCGGGCCCTCGGTGAAGAAGACCTGGAACATGCTCTCGACCCTGTTGACCGTGTGCTCCACGCCCCGCGCCCTCAGCGCGTCCTCCAGCACCTCGGCGATCGCCTTCGCCGCCCTGGAGGCCCGCGCCAGCGCGTCCGTGGTCTCGAGGACCTCTATCGTCGCGAGGCCGGCCGCCATCGCGAGGGGGTGGGCGTTGAAGGTGCCGGCGTTGAACACCTTGCCGGCCGGCGTGAGGTTGTCCATTATCTTGGCGTCGGCCACGACCGCGCCTATCGGCATGCCGCCGCCGATGACCTTGCCCAGCACGACCACGTCGGCCCTCACCCCGTAGTACTGCTGGGCGCCGCCCAGCGCTATGCGGAAGCCCGTGACGACCTCGTCGAAGATCAGCAAGGCCCCGTACTCGTCGGCGAGCCTCCTGAGCGCCTCGAGGAAGCCCCTCCTCGGGGGCACCACGCCCATGTTGGCGGCGACCGGCTCGACGATTATCGCGGCCACGTCGTCGCCGTGCCTCCTCATGACCTCCTCCACCGCCTCGACGTCGTTGTAGGGGACGACCAGGGTCAGCGACGCGACCTCCTCGGGCACGCCGGCGCTGCTCGGCACCCCGTACTCGGCCGCCGCGCTACCCGCCGCCACCAGCACCGCGTCGTGGGCCCCGTGGTAACAGCCGTCGAACTTGACTATCCTCTTCCTCCCGGTGTAGCCGCGGGCGAGCCTGATCGCCGTCATCGTCGCCTCGGTACCCGAGTTGACGAACCTCACCTTGCCCCCGGGCTTGACGTGCGAGAGTATCTTCTCGGCCAGCCTGACCTCGAGCTCGTAGGGCGCGCCGTAGAGCCAGCCGCGCTCCACCTGCCTGAGCACCGCCTCGACGACCCTGGGGTGCCGGTGCCCCAGTATCAGGGGGCCGTAGGCCAGCACGAGGTCGACGAGCCTGGCCCCGTCGACGGTGTAGATGTAGGGGCCCTCGGCCCTCTCGACGTAGAAGGGGTAGGGCCTGACCGCCGCCCTCACCGGGCTGTTGACGCCGCCGGGGAACAGCGTCAGCGCCCTCTCGTAGAGCCTCCTGCTCGCCTCGCCCACCACCATAATTCCCACCCTAGAACGGCGGGCCCTCCCTCAGCGCCCTCGCCGCCTCGACCGCGTGGTAGGTTATGATTATGTCGGCGCCGGCCCGGCGGATCGCGTAGAGCACCTCCAGCATGAGGGTCCTCTCGTCGGCCAGGCCGTGCTCGGCCGCCAGCTTGACCATCATGTACTCGCCGCTCACGTTGTAGGCCGCGAGCGGCACGAAGGGCAGCGCCTCCTTGACCAGCCTTATCACGTCGAGGTAGGCGAGCGCGGGCTTCACCATTATTATGTCGGCGCCCTCCTCGACGTCCATGAGCGCCTCCTTGAGCGCCTCGCGGGCGTTGCGGGGGTCCATCTGGTAGCTGCGCCTGTCCCCGAAGCGCGGGGCCGAGTCCATGACCTCGCGGAAGGGGCCGTAGAAGCTGCTGGCGTACTTGACGCTGTACGCCATTATGCCGACGTCCGTGTAGCCGGCCGAGTCGAGCGCCTCCCTTATCGCCCTGACCTGGCCGTCCATCATGCCGGAGGGGGCCACGAAGTCCGCCCCCGCCTCGGCCTGGCTCACCGCTATTTTCTGGTAGACCTTGAGGGTCTCGTCGTTGTCTATGACGGTGGAGCCCCGCGGGGTCCTCCTGGGCAGCCCGCAGTGCCCGTGGTCGGTGAACCCGCATATGCAGAGGTCGGCGAAGAGGACCGGCTCGTCGCCCAGCTCGCGCCTAAGCGTGCGCAGCGCCACCTGCGTCGGCCCGTCGCGGGCGTAGGCCCTGCTGCCGGTGTAGTCCTTGGACGCGGGGATGCCGAACAGCAGGAAGCCCTTGACGCCGAGGTCCAGGGCCTCGCCCACCGCCTTCACGAGCTCCGGCGAGGACGGCGGGTACACCGTCACCCCCTTCATGCTGGCGGAGGGGCGGGGGCTCGACAGCCTCTCGTCTACGAAGATCGGGAGCACCAGGCTGGACGGCGTCAGCTCGGACTCCGCCACCAGGCCCCTTATCGCCCTGGACGCCCTGAGCCTGCGGGGCCTCACGGAGGGGAACCGGAGCGCGGGGAGGACCACGGCGCTCACCCCCGCCGCGGGCGCGAGGAGTAGGCCGACTCGACCAGCTCGAGGAGCCCGGTCGAGCCGTCCAGGCTCGCCCTCCGCAGGGCCTGGAAGAGGGGGTGGAGGAGCCTCTTGACGAGGCTGTGGAGGGCCGCCTCGAGCACCTCCTCGGGGTCCGAGCCGCTCCTAAGCCTCCTCACCGCCTCCTCGAGCTCTGCCTTGATCAGCTCCTCCGCGTAGCCCACCACCTTAGCTATGGCTGCGTCGGCGCGCCTCGCGACCAGCCTCCTCACGAGCTTCCCGAGCTCCTCCTCGACTATGGACTCCGCCCTCCTGGCCTCGGAGGCCCGCGCCTCGGCCGCCCTCCGGGCGCGCTCGGCGACCCTCTCGTGGCCCACCACGTTGGGGCCCCTCACCACGCCGGGCATCGAGATGTCGACCACGAGGCCCGAGATGGCGGGCAGGAGCTCCGCCTCCCCGAAGCCCTCGGAGACCGCGACGAGCGCCAGGTCCGCGCGGCGGAGCGACGGCAGGGAGGCCAGGGGGATGGCGTCGGCGAGCCCCGCGCAGTGCCTGCGTGAGGCCTCCAGCGCCCGCTCCGCCGCGCGGACCTGGCGCTCGTCGCGGTCTCCGAGGGCTTCGGGGAGGCGG
>WAQM01000067.1 GCA_015520245.1 Pyrodictiaceae archaeon | reverse complement strand
CCCGGGGGGCGGTGCTGCTACCGGCCCTGCGGAGGAGGGGGAGGCGTAGGTCGCCCAGGCTCCTCCTGCTGGAGGCGGCGGTGACCGCGAGGATAGCGGCGGCGAAGCTCACGATGCTCGTGAAGAGGCTCCAGAGGATGGGGGAGGACGAGCAGGCCTCGGAGCTCGCCAGGGCGCTCACTAGGCTCCAGCTGGCGCTAGAGAGGGTCTCAGTGCGGCTCGAGACGCTGGCGGTGACCGGCCTCGTGTCGGCCGAGGAGCTCTCCGTCGTGAGGGAGGTGGTACGCGCCCTGAGCACCGAGTACTCGACGGTCATACCGGGGATCATGTCGAGCCTCCAGGAGATCGAGAGGGCGGTCGCCGAGGCGGCGGCCGCGGCCGGCGTCGAGCTCGAACCCCCAGGCTCCGGGAGAGTCGGGGAGGCGGCCAGGAGGATACTCGAGGAGGCCGAGAGGGCGGCCGAGGAAAGGCTTAGAAGCCTCGAGGCCCCGCCGGGCGGCGGCAGGGGCTCCTAGCACGTGGCTACCGTCGTCCACCTGGACAGGGTGAGCGGGCGCGCGACGGTCACTGTCTACGACGGGACCGGCAGGCTCAGGGCGCGCTACGAGTGCGAGACCCGCTCCCTCGAGCTGAGGGTCAGAGGCGGGGCCACGGTCAGACTACCCGCCACGGTCTCGCAGGACTACGTTGTGCTCGTGGTGGAGGGGGAGGCGGCCCCCCGCTGCGGCCCCCAGCTCGTCCTCGAGCTGGGTGGTAGGGGTGCCCACGGTCCAGCTGAGGGTGGAGAGGAGCAAGAGCAGGACGGGCAAGCACGCGGTTAGGGACATAGCGCTCGTGGTGACCGCGGACGGGAGGGTGGAGGAGGCGAGGCCGAAGGCCAGGTACCCGGCCAAGCCGGTCTACAGCCGCGGCGAGGCCTACCTCGTGCACGTCGAGGCCCGGGAGGGCGTCTACCCGGTGCAGGTCCACCTCGTGCGCAACCTCAGGGGGCACGTAAAGGGCTACATAGAGGTCTACGGGCCCGACGGGACCCCAGTCTACCGCGCGGTCTACCGCAAGCTGAAGCTGCGGTACTCGCGGGGCGACGACAGGTACGCGTGGGTGGTCGAGGCGGTCGCGAGGTACCTCAACCTGCCGGTCAAGAGGGCTAACCTCCATAAGCCCCGGCCACGGGGCGCCCAACGCGGCCGGTGACAGGCCCCTACACGCGGAGGCGCCCTAGGGGGCGGGGCGCCGCTGACGAATTCACGGACCGGCGGAGGCCGTCAGCCCGCCGGCGTCAGCAGAAGGTCGCCCTTCGCTATCACGTAGAGCTCCCTTGAGGCGTACTTGAGGTAGTAGAGGCGGTCGGGGTCCTGCGCCAGGAGTACCGAGTAGCCCGCCGAGGGCGGCGCCTCCGGCTCGACCGTGTACCAGGTGGTTGGGTCCCTCACCCTCAGCTCCCCGGTCTGGTAGAGGAGCACGTGCCACCGCCTGGCAGCATCGTAGACGAGGCCCACCAGGTACTGGCCGGGGGCCGATATGAGGGGCAGCTCGTAGACGGCCGAGACCGCGCCTGTCACCGGGTCGAAGACCGCGAGGTGGGTCGCGTTGGCGCACGCCACGAGCGTGTCACCGGCGGCCGTGCATGCGAAGACGGGCGGCGTCAGAGGCGCGGCGCCGTTGAGCACCCAGGCGCCGGCGCTGGAGTTGTAGACGTAGTAGGCGGCCGACTCGTTGGCGGCGGGCATGTAGTAGACCAGGCCGCCGCGGCCCGGCAGGAAGGCCAGGAGGGAGAGGCTCGAGTTCTCCGGGAGGCTGGGCAGCTCCGTCACGCTCCCCGTCGAGAGGTCCACGAGGGTGAAGTTGGGCAGGCCGCCGCCGTAGACCACGTAGACCAGGTACTCGTCGGAGGTTACGGCGCAGCCGTAGCGGAGGCTCTGGGGCAGGGCTACCAGCGTGTGGTTGCCCGACAGGTAGAGGTAGACGTAGAGGTTACCAGAGCCCGAAGACGCCACCACCAGGGCCGGGGCGCCGTAGTAGCCGATCTCGACCTTGACCTCGTCGGTAGCCTGCCTAAAGGGTGCCGCGTCCTCGCTCACCAGCACCGAGCGGAGCCTCACGTCGACGTAGCCCCCGGACGCGTAGGAGGAGGCCCCGACCGACACCGTCTCGTTGACCAGAACGTCGACCACGCCGCCCGCCCCCGTGACGTTGGCGACGAGGTCCCAGGACGAGGTGTCGTGGTTCCACAGGTACACCTCGACGTAGGACACCGTGGCGTTGTGCGTGGCGTTGATTAGCAGCGAAAGCGACGCGACGTTGCCCGGCTCCACGCTTGACACGCGGAACACCGTGTCCGCGACGTACGTGTCGTAGAAGGTCACGTTGAAGAACGCCCAGTCGATGTAGACCCGGAACCCCTCGTTCCAGGTGACGTTCCTCTCAAGGTGTAATAGGACGCTGAAGTTGCCGGTGGCGGGGTCGCGGAAGGCTTCGGGCGGTGGCGTGTCCGCCTCGGTGATCGTTTCAGAGTAGAGCGTGTCGGCGGTGCCTGGCGCGAGCGCGATATAACCCGGGGGCGCCGGTCTGTACGCGCCCACCGTG
>WAQM01000066.1 GCA_015520245.1 Pyrodictiaceae archaeon | reverse complement strand
CTCCGAGTAGATGCGGTCGGGGGTGGCCCTAAGCATGCCAGACGCCGACGTTAGCATCGCAATCCTCCGGTCTAGCGGTATGAGCGTGCTCTCCGACTCCACGTTGACAGGCCTCACGCCCACGACCTTGCATGCATAGTAGGCCATCTTGAGCGCGAAGAACAGCGTCTTCTCGTAACCGGAGGCCCTAAGCGCGCGCTTGAGTGCCCCTAGCAGCCACGCTAGGTCGAGCTCGTCACCGCTGAACGCGAGCAGCTGCTCGACGACCGGCGAGGCCCTCAGCAGCCTCCTCTCCTTGTGCTCGATGTGTGCAGCGAGCCTCCTCGCCCGGAGGAAGCCGGACACCGCCCTGATGACGTCCCCAGATGTGCGGGGTGGGGGGACGCCCTCCCACCACTCCGCGTAGGCGAGCCAGTAGTCCTCTCCGTGCACCCTAAGCCGGTAGCTAACCAGGGCGTTCGCGACGACTATCGCGATGGCCCTCCTGCCGTGCCTCGAGGCTATGCGCCTCACGGCCAGGAGCTGCGGGTCGTTGGCCTCCACGGTCTCGACGGCCTCGCGCGGCACGCTAGCCACCGCGCGAGCCACGGCCCTTACGCGCATCTCGTCGATAAGGGGGCTCAAGGTGTGCCCTGCCCGTCCGCCATGGCTCGTGGGTGGAAGGGTAATTAAGCCGCGAGCCGGCTAGGACCGGGTCCCCGAGGCCGCTGAGGACATCCACCGGTGCGGAGCCCGGTCGGGGCCGTGAAGCAGGGTCGGCGTCGCCGAGGCCGCGTGGCGGGGGTTGGGGCGTGCGCACGCTCACCATCATCACCCACACAGACCTCGACGGCGTGGGGGCAGCAGCGGCCTACCTGAGGCTGGTCGGCGTTAGCGCAGACTCGCGCGGCGTTAGGATACTGTTCACCGAGCCCTACAAGCTGGTGAAGGTGCTACGCGACGTGGTGAGGAGCCCCACCGATACCGTGGCCCTAATGGATCTGGGGCCCAACGCCTCGACGGTGGACGAGGTGGTAGGCTACGTGGAGGCGCTGACGAGGCGAGGGACCCGGGTCGAGTGGTACGACCACCATCGGTGGGACGAGCGGTGGGTCGCGAGGCTGCGCGAGGCCGGCGCCCACCTCTTCGTAGACACGGGGACGTGCTCGACGGGGGTAGTAGTCAAGTACGCACCCCGGCTGCACGGGGCCGAGGTTGACGAGTTCACGGCAGAGCTCGCCCGGGCGGTGTGCGCTGCCGACCTGTGGGTGTGGGACCACCCCTGGGCCCCCAGGCTCTTCAGGGTGGCCGAGCGCTACCGCGGGAGGCGCGGTGACGCGTGGCGTAGAACCCTGGTTAAGGGCTTTAGCGAGGGGAGCATCTGGTGGCCCGAGCTCAGCGAGGCGCTCGACGAGTACCTGCGCCGCGAGTTCGAGGGGTTCGCCTACTCGCTCAGGAGGCTGAGAGTGTTTGAAGTCGACGGCTGCAGGGTGGCGGTGGTGCTGAAGAAACCGGGGCCCCCGAGCCCTAGCATACTGGGCAACGCGCTCTCCGCCAGGCTGGGGGTCGACGTCGTGGCGATCGTCAGGACGCGCGGCCGGGGTCTAAGCTTCCGCAGCCGTCGCGTCGACGTGCGCGAGCTGGCCTACCACCTGGGGGGCGGCGGGCACCCGCGTGCGGCCGGCGCGCCCCTCAACATGCCCCTGCTGGCGCGCCTACTATCGCGGCTGCTCCCGTCGATCAAGCTGAGGTACGCCGAGAAGGCTGTGAGGGACGCCGTGGTCCGTGTGGGCTGCCGCAGCCTTGACTAGGGTGGCGGGGCTCGACCTGGCCGCGTCGCCACGCAGGCCCACGGGATACGCGCTAGCGGAGAAGGGCGAGCTAGCGCGCCACGGCGTGGTCTTCACAGACGACGAGGTAATCAAGGCCGTAGGCTCAGCGCGAGTGGTCGCGGTGGATGCCCCGCTAACGCTCCCCGAGGGGGGCCGTGGGTTCCGCAGAGTGGACCTCAAGCTGCTGAGCATGGGCTACCGGCTACTACCCGTCAGCCTGCCGGGCATGAGGGCGCTCGCCCTGAGAGCCGTCAAGCTTAGGGCAGCGTTGGAGCGGGCCGGTGTCGGTGAGGTCATCGAAACGCATCCGAGGAGCGCATGGCTCAGCAGCCGCTGCCGGGACCCGCTGGAGGCGGCCTGCCGGGTGCTGAGGTGCGGGCGCAGGCCGCGGGGGCTGACGGAGCACGAGGTCGACGCCATCCTTGCTGCAGCCGTCGCCTACGCCTACGCCAAAGGCAGCTCCGTAGCCGTCGAGGCGGAGGACGGCGTGATACACCTGCTCCCGCCCGTATGTGGTTGAGCGGAAGCCCTTGCGCGAAAGCCTTAGACGATAAGCACGAATACCCCAATCAAACGCGGTAGACCCGGTGGCCCCCGATGCCCGTCAAGGTGCGGATCGATAGGGACCAGTGCATAGCGGACATGGTCTGCGTCTCGCTCTGCCCCGACGTCTTCGAGATTAACGAGGAGGACGGCAAGAGCCAGATCAAGGCTCAGTTCCGTATAAGCCCCGACAACCCGGCCGAGGGCCAGGTGCCCGACGACCTTAAGGACTGCGTGCAGTCCGCAGCCGAGTCGTGCCCGGTCAACATAATACACGTCGAGGGTTAAGGTGGGCTGCCCCTCACTGGGACCTACGGTTTTTAGGCTCGGAGGCCTCGGTCCAGGGCGTGTTGAAGATGGCGTATATCTCGCGGGCCCTCTTCTCCCCGATCCCCTCGACCCTCATCAGCTCAGCCACGCTGGCGTTGGCGACGTTCCTTAGCGTCCCGAAGTGCTCCAAGAGCCTCCTAGCTAGAGTAGGGCCGGCAAGCCCTTCAGCAACGTAGAGTATCCTCTCGCGTAGCGTCATGGGCTTCTTCTCGACACGGAGCCTGACGACCCTCTTCTCCTCCACCCTCCCCAAGCTCCTAGCCTTGGCGGCGAGCCAGGCGGCTGTCGCCTCCTTGTTGTGCGTGGGTATGACGGGCACGCCCCAGTCGAGCACTATCTCGTCGATGACCCTCAGCACGGCTGCGATGTTCCACCTAGTCCGCCTCTCGAGCGTGCCGAGCCACCCCTCGATCACCATGACCGGCCTGACGCCGTCCTCCTCGGCCGCCTCCTTAAGCCTCCTAACCTGGTCCCAGATCCTACCGTCCCTGATACTG
>WAQM01000065.1 GCA_015520245.1 Pyrodictiaceae archaeon | reverse complement strand
CTTCCTCGCCCTATACACCGCCCTGGTGGCCGCCGCCGCCCTCCGGGGGCGGGGCCTCGCCGCCGGCCTAGCCGTGACTGCGGGCGTGTTCACCGGCTACTTCAGCCTCGGCCTGGGCCTCGCCGGCGCCCTATCCGCCCTCGGCCAGCAGGTCAGGCCGGTCATGGGGCTGGCAGCGGCCGCGCTGGGCGCCTACATGATCGCGGGTAGGAGGGGCGACAGGTGCAGGATCTGCGAGCGCGTCGCCGGGCTCGCGACCTCGAGCCCCCTCGTATGGTTCGGCTTCGGGCTCACAGCCTCCCTAACGCTCCTTCCGTGCACGGCCGGCCCCTACGTTGTCGCCATAGCGCTGCTCCACGGCCTCTCCATGCCCGAGAAGCTGGCCTACCTGGTGCTCTACAACCTGGTGTTCGTATCACCCCTCCTAGCCATCTGCGCCGGCGCCTCAAGGCTTGGCAGCATCGCGGCCGCCAGGGCACGGCTCCTCGAGCTCGCCTCGGGTGCGCTGCTCGTAGCCCTGGGCGCCGCGATAGCGGCAGGCCTTGTGTAATGGGAGGGGAGGAGTACGGGAGGTGGGGCGCGGCGGTGTGTGGCGGGCCCGCCGGGATTTGAACCCGGGACCTCCGCCCACGGGCCAGGCGGCCCCGTGGCCTACGGGTTAAGAGCCCGCCGCTCTACCAGGCTGAGCTACGGGCCCGCCCGGCCCCGTGGCCGGCCTCAGCCGGTCCCGCGGGCTTTTAACCCTTGCCCTGCTTCGTCTCCGACACCAGCCACTCGACGTAGTCGCGCAGGCCCGTGACCACCGGTAACACGAGCATCTCGGGTACCTGGTAGGGGTGGATCTCGCGCAGCCTGCGGGCGAGCTCGTCGAGGAGGTCGGCTCTGGTCTTGATCACCAAGAGGTCCTCCGAGTCGTCCTCGACCTTACCCCGCCACCAGTAGAGGCTCTCGACGGGGGCCACGTTGACGCACGCCGCCAACCGCTCCTCTACGAGCTTGCGGGCGATCTCCCTGCCCTTGCCGCGAGGCGCCGTGACCAGAACCACGACCGGCGTCCGCGCCAGCGCCACGGGCTCACCCGCGGCCGGCTGCGGGGGCGGAGGAGGGAAAACCCTTACTTATGCCCGCGGCCCGCACTGCCGGGGGCGCTGTGGGCTTCGAGCTCAAGGTGCTCGACCACCCGTACATACAGGCCACCCTGACGGTCCTGCGCGACCGCCGCACGGATCAGATAGAGTTCCGCAAGTCGCTGGTCAGGATCGGTAGGGCCATAGGCCTCGAGATAGTCAGGGACTTCGAGGTCGAGGAGGTCTACGTGGAGACCCCGCTCGGCGTCAAGGCCCGCGGCGTGAGGATCAAGGACTACGACAAGGTTGTCATAGTGACCGTGCTCAGGGCCGGCATGCCCATGACCGAGGGGCTCGTTAAGGTATTCCCCGCCGCTAGGCAGGGCGTCATCTCGGCGCGCCGCGTCGAAGAGAAGGGTATGACCCCGGACAAGAGGTTCGAGATCGAGATAAACTACGTCAAGCTGCCGAGGATAAGGAGCGACGACACCGTGATAGTAGTCGACCCCATGGTCGCGACGGGGTCAACCATGGAGGCCGTGCTCCGCGTGCTCGTATCGCACGGCCGCGCCCGTAGGTACATAATCGCTGCCGTGATAACCACCCCCCTGGCCGTCGAGAGGCTGAGGAGGCTCGCCGACGAGCTATCCATAGACATAAAAATGTACGTCGCCTCGGTCGACCCGGAGCTCAACGAGCACGGCTTCATCGTGCCCGGTCTTGGCGACGCCGGTGACCGCGCGTTCGGCGGCTAGCCCGACCACTCGGGCCTCGTGATGCCGCGCTCCTCCGGCGTCCCCGGTATCAGGTTGTCGAGTAGGATGGCTACAGCCGCCGTAACCGCCATGCCCGTCTCGGCCAGCAGCTTGACGCCCGACACGAAGGTCCACGCCAGCGGGTCCGCTGGCTCCGGCCACGCAGCCTCCCGCGCAATCACGGGGACCGCGAGGCCCGCGAACATCGACAGACCCACTATCAGCAGGTTGCGGGGCGACGAGAGGTCAGCGAGCGCTGTGACCGAGACCCCCACCGCCGCTATCAGCCCGAAGAGGGCTAAGTACATCCCGCCGATGATGGGCTTAGGCATCGAGGCCATGAAGGCGCCCCACACGGTCACGATGCCGCCGAGGACCGCTATCAGCAGGCCGCCCACGATGAACACGAACCTGCTGGCCACGCGCGTGAGCCCTATCGCCGCGATGTTCTCCGAGTAGCTCGTGTAACCGCTGACGGAGCCGAATACGCTGGCTATGAGGCAGCCGAGGCCCTCGGCCCCAAGCCCCTTGCTTATCGTCCTGGCGGTGGGAGGCCTCAACCCCGAAAGCCTGGATACCGTGTGGTAGTCGCCGATCGACTCCACCATGCTAGCTAGGTACGCGGCCAGCATGCCGATCACGAAGGGCAGGAATACCCTGGGTGGGCCCCAGGGTAGCGGCTCGGGCGGCCTCACGAGCCGCGCCTCCGACACCAGCTGCTGCAGCGGCTCGAAGTTCACCGCCGCGGGGCCCCGAGCCAGCCCTGCCAGCGTAGCGGCGGCCGAGACCGCCCAGGCCACTACGAGGGCCGCAAGCACAGAGAACATCTGCAGCCTCACGAGCCTCCGGCCCAGCACCTGGTTGAATACCACTATCAGCGCCACCACGAGCAGGGCCTGCCACCAGCCGGCCGCGACCTCCATGGCCGCGGGCGCCGCGTACAGCGACAAGCCTATCACCGTTATCGTGGGGCCTATGGACACCGGCGTTATGTACCTCTTCAGCTTCGCCATTAGCCCGCTGTAGCCCATCACTATCTCGAAGACTGCCGCCGACATCACCGAGCCAGTTACGTACGACAGCACGATGCTGGCCCGGGCGTAGGGGTCCGTCGCGGCCACGAAGTGCTCCAGGCTCTCGTAGCCCTCCAGCCTGGCGATCACGTCGCCGGACGCCACGATCGCTAGCACGGGGCCCAGGAACGAGAACGAGCTGCCCTGGACTATCGGGAGGCCCGAGCCGGTCACCGGGTTGACCTGCACTAACGTCGCTAGGCCCGCCCCCAGCAGCTGCACGGTTATGAGGGTCCATACGAGGTCCCGGAACACGGACTCCGGCAGCTCGTAGACGTCGGCCAGCATCGTGGCGACGATTATCGGTACCGCGACCGTGGCCCCGAACATTATCAGGTAGTGCTGCAGGCCGAGGAGCGCGGCTTCAAGAAGCGAGCGCGGCCTCTCCTCGACCCCGTATATGAGGGCCAGGCCGCCGCGGCTACCTCGCGCCAAAAGCCCGCTCCCGCCGCGCCTTCGAGGGGGCTAAAATGGGTTGCGCGGGTTCAGCACCTTGCCCCCTCTTCATCGCGCGCGGGTGCTCCGAGCCGGGGTAGCGTGGAG
>WAQM01000064.1 GCA_015520245.1 Pyrodictiaceae archaeon | reverse complement strand
TCCGCGTCCACCACGACGACCCTCCCGCTGCAGCTGCTGACCGGGTAGGCGCCGGGCCTCGCGAACAGCTCGACCAGCACCTCCAGTATGTCGGTGTCCAGGTAGCCTATCTCCAGGTCCTCCCAGAGCCTCCGCCACGCCCTCAGCTTCGCCTCCTCCCAGCCCGGCGGGCGGGCCACCCGCCGCCTCCCGCGCCGGGGGGCCGAGGAGGGTAGGGCTGATAAGGCCCTGGCCCCTGCTGCCAGCGCTACACGCCGGGCGGTGGCGGGCCAGGTGGGGTGCCGTGGGCGCGCTCCTGGAGAAGCTGAAGCCCATGAGCCCCGGGCAGGAGGAGATGCTCAAGGCGCTGACCAGCGACGAGTACGAGATAGTCGGGCTCTTCGGCCCCACGGGGAGCGGCAAGAGCCTCTTCAGCATCCTCTACGGCATCGACGCGGTCATGGAGGGCAAGTACAAGAGGTTCATACTGTCCAGGCCCGTGATAGACGTGGCGACCGGGCGGGAGCTGACCGCCCAGGAGCTCGGCCCCCAGTACTACGAGATAGCGATGACCTACCTCAAGGACATCCTGGCCGGGTTCATAGAGTGGAGCGAGGTCGAGAGGCTGATCAAGGAGGGCAAGATCATGTTCGCCGACACCCACTACCTGCGCGGCAGGACCTTCGACGACTCGGTGATCTTCCTCGACGACGCCCAGAACGTGCCGCCGGAGAGCAGCGTCGAGATAATGATGAGGATAGGCAGGAACAGCAAGTTCATCATAGCCGGGGACCCCGTGTTCCAGAAGCCGCAGGGCCTCGAGCGCGACGGCGCCACCGTCATCCGCGAGGTCCTCATGGGCGAGGAGTCCGCGAAGGTCGTCGACCTCGGCCTCAAGGACATCGTGAGGCCGGGGGCGAGGAGGGGCATAAGGCTCCTCATAGAGATGAGGATGAGGAACAGGCCCCTGAACGAGGCGGAGAGGAGGGTCATCGAGGCCGCCAGGATATACGCCCCCGACGCCGACGTCATAACCGTCGTCGAGTTCGTGGACGCGAAGAAGCAGTTCCAGATCACCGCCGAGCACGTCCCCGACGCGCTGATAGTCGTGAAGGAGGGCTACCTCGGCAGGCTGGTGGGCCGCGGCGGCGAGAGGATCCAGAAGATCGAGCAGGACACCGAGCTGAGGCTGAGGGCGGTCGAGCTCACCCTCGACTTCACGAACATCATACGCGCCGTCCACCCCGTCAGCTGGATACACAAGCACATCGTCGACGTCGACTTCCAGGGCCCGTACCTCGCGGTCAAGGTGAGGAGCGACGAGTTCGGCGCCTTCGTCGGCCAGCGCGGCTTCCACGTCAAGTTCATAGACGCGGTGTTCAGGAAGCTGATGGGGGTCGGCGTCAGGGCCTACGAGGTGGTCGAGGAAGAGGAGGAGAGGAGGAGGCGCAGGAGGCGCTAGCGGGGGGCGCGGCCCCTTTTGGGCAAGGTGTACGTGCTCCGCGAGCCCAGGCGGGAGCGCGAGTGGAACATCTACGCGCTCCGCGAGGCCGCGAGGCTGAAGAGGTGGTTCGTCGGCGTCTACTACAGCCCCAGGCTCGGCAGGCTCCTCGCAGTCTTCAAGCCCACCCCCGGCACCCACGTGAACACGCTGGTGTTCGAGGAGCTCGGTGAGTCGGCGCTCCGCGACGCCTACAGGATGGAGTGCCCGCCCGGCTGCAACCGCTGCTGCGTCTTCCGCAGCGGCGCCTTCATGATAGAGAACGAGGTGAGGCAGCTGCCCCCCGAGCTGCAGGCGAGGGTGATGAGCCAGCCCAGCGAGCTCGTCATGACCCCCGGCGGCCCCGTCCGCGTCTACAGGCTCGACACCGAGAGCATGGGGCGCTGCGCCTTCTTCGACGTCGAGGGGGGCCGCTGCGAGCTCGAGGCCAGGCTCGGCAGGCACGCCAAGCCCATAATATGCCTCGTCACGTACTGCACCGTGTTCGCGACGCGCGGGGGCAGGCTCTACCTCAAGACGGGCTACAGGCCGCTCCCCGGCGGCCGCGCCCTCATGACCTACCGCGAGGTCGGCGAGGAGGAGTGGAGGGCGGCGGTCAGGAGGATGGGGAGCCTCTGGGCCAGGTACAGGAGGGTCTACCTGGCCAGGAAGCGGGAGGAAGAGGAGGCGGCCGGGGGCGCCTAGCCGTCCAGCCTCGACGGGTGCACGGCCAGGACGTTGGAGGTGAGGCCGGAGGGGGCCGCGCGCTCCCAGACGACCCTGTAGCCCAGCTCCGCCAGCAGCCGCAGGGCCCGCGCCCTGGCCGGCCGCCAGACCTCGACCACGAGGGCGGGCCTGTCCCTCCTCAGCGTCCCCAGCGCCCCCTCCAGCACCTCGAGCTCCGCGCCCTCCACGTCGACCTTGATCACGTCCACGCGCTGCAGCCCCAGCTCCTCGACGAGGTCGTCGACGGCCACGGTCTCGACCTTCACCCTCGCTAGGGCCCTGTAC
>WAQM01000063.1 GCA_015520245.1 Pyrodictiaceae archaeon | reverse complement strand
ATATAGCATCTACCCGTGGCCCACCCCATGTGAGGGCCGGCCCTTGGCTCAGAGCGGTGGGGCTGAGGTCGGCGGCCTACTCGAGAGGATCAGGAAATTCTACGAGCTGCTAGCCGAGCCTTTCGTGGGCAGGGAGGAGGAGGCGCGCGCGATAACCCTAGCCATACTCGCGCGCGAGCACGTCATATTGATAGGCGAGCCGGGCACAGCTAAGTCCGCCCTGGCGAGGCGGGCCGCGGACCTCATCCAGGCCAGGTTCTTCAAGTACCTGCTCACGAAGTACACCGAGCCCTCCGAGCTCTTCGGGCCCTTGGACCTTAACGCCCTCAAGGAGGGCAAGTACGTCAGGATTACGACGGGGAAGCTGCCGGAGGCCGAGATAGTGTTCCTGGACGAGGTCTTCAACGCCAACTCGGCGATACTTAACGCGCTGCTCAGCATCATGCAGGAGAGGGTGTGGTACGACGGGTACAGCGAGATACGCGTGCCGCTGTGGACGCTGATAGGCGCCAGCAATAGGGTGCCCGACGAGGCAGAGCTGGAGGCCGTGTATGACAGGTTCATGCTAAGGCAGTACACCAAGCCGCTGCCTGAGAACAAGTGGAGCGACCTGCTCGAGGCCGGGTGGAGGATAGAGGCCGGCCTCATACCGAGGCCCGAGCCCGTCCTCAACATGGACATGCTCAAGAGGGCCCACGACATGATATTTAACGTAAACCTCGAGCCGGTGAAGCAGAAGCTCCTAAGGGTCTACGCGGTGCTGGAAGAGCGCGGCATACACCTAACCGACCGCCGCAAGACGAAGGCGCTGAAGATCATAGCGGCCAACGCGCTGCTCGAGGGGCGCCTGACCGCCAACGAGCGCGACCTCCTTGTGCTCCGGTTCGTGGCTCCCCGCGATGTTGACGACTTCGACAGGATAATGGTCATACTGACCGAGGAGCTCCGGATGCCCGAGCGCTACATACGCGAGCTGAACGACATAAGGGCCAATGTCAGGGAGGCAGCGAAGCTTGTCGCCACGCTCAAGAGCTACGACCCGCGGCTAGTGGACCTCTTCAGGAGCCTTAAGATAGCGCGCGCGCGGATACTCTCGATACTGCGCGACGTCGACGACAGGTCCGTACGGGGCCTGGCCGAGCAGGTGCTCCAGGAGATCGATGACGTGCTCGAGAAGATATCTAGGAAGCTGGACGCCTACACCATCTAGGGAGGGCAGGCCCCGATGGCCCAACTGATAAAGGACGTCAACTACGACGACTCGGCCGTCCGCTACCGGGGCGAGAGGGTCCTATCGCTCCTCCGCAAGCTCAACGCGGGCGACGAGCTCAAGCTGCCCAGCTACATCGACACGAACTTCGCCATCTCCGTGTACTACGCGATGTTCCTGCCCTACCCCGTCCTCAACGAGGCGGTGCTGGCCCACGGCGACGACAAGGTCAGGAAGCAGTACCACCTGCTCAGCTTCATGCTGTCGTCGAGGAAGGTCCACGAGGTGCGCAAGAACACGATCGCCGACACGGCCTCAAGCATGGTGGCCGCCGCGGTCTTCATAGACGCGCTCGTTAAGGAGCTGCAGAAGCGCTCGCGCCAGGCGTCGGGGGGTAAGGGGGGCGACGAGAGGGAGCGCCGTAGCCAGGAGTCGCTCGAGCAGGCAGTGGAGAAGGCCCTCGAGGCCGCGAGCGAGTACGCCAAGCAGGCCAAGGAGATCACGAACCTGGCGATGAGGTTCGCCGCGGGCACGGGCTCGATGCTCTCACTCGACGATAGCATCGCGGAGGTGATGGAGCTGGCGAGGAACACGGACGTGCGCGTGATCCTCGAGGCGCTCAAGTCCATACAGGACTTCGAGGGCTACGTGAAGAGGAAGCTCGTGAGGTCCCCGCGGGGCGAGCTCGACGGCTACGAGACCGGGAGCGACGTCGAGCGCGTCGTGGTGTCCGAGCTGGCCCTGCCCCGCGACTTCTTCCTGGTCAAGTTCGTGGAGAGCAGCCTGCTGCTCTACAGGAAGGTCCTCCACGAGAGCAAGGGGCCATTCTACGTGCTGCTCGATAAGAGCGGCAGCATGATGGGGCTTAAGATCATCTGGGCGAAGGCCGTGGCCCTGGCGCTGGCCCAGCGGGCGGTCCGCGAGCACCGAGAGTTCTACGTGAGGTTCTTCGACAGCATACCGTACCCGCCCCTCAAGCTTGGCAGGCGCGTTAGAGGGAAGGACGTCATAAAGTTGCTCGAGTACGTGGCGCGGGTGCGGGCCAACGGCGGCACGGACATAACGCGCGCCATAATCACGGCGGCCGAGGACATAATAGTATCCGGTAACAAGAACGTGTCCGACATAGTGCTCATCACCGATGGCGAGGACCGCATCACGGTGGAGGCGGTGAGGAGGAGCTTGGCCAGGGCGCGGGCGAGGCTGCACACGGTGATGATCCACGGCAATAACCCCGACCTCCGCATGGTGTCGGAGACGTACATGACGGTCACCAAGCTCAGCAAGGAGGAGGCGCTGCAGGTAATAGCAGTCAAGAGCGACTAGGGGGCGCTAGGGCGGCTCGACCCCGTAGAACCGGGCCACGTTGTCCACGGCGATCCTCGCCGCGTCCTCCTCGCTCATGGCACCGGCCTCGACCAGCGCCCCGAGCTCGGAGCCCAGCTCCCAGGGGCATTGCGCGACGCACGGCCTCCTCGGGTCGTCTATGAAGTCGGACTCCACCATGAAGCTCGGGCCCGCGAGCTTGTAGGCCTGGAGGACGGCGTCCCTCCTGCCCACGACCGTCGCGGCGAAGCCCTGGGCCGCGGCCTCGCGCGCCATCGCGGCGGTCGCGTGGTGCAGGAGCACGCGGTCGGGCCTGACGTTGACGAGCCTCACTAGCCTCGAGACCGTCCTCACCGTCGCGGCCCCGCCGCTCTCGAGGTGCAGGTGCACAATACAGTCCGCGTCCCTCGCCAGTTCGAGGGCCCGCACCATCGCGTACTCGGCCAGCGAGAATCGGTGGGGCAGCGTCCTGTAGTGCTGGCGCCCGAACTCGCCCAGGCCGTCGATGACCCCCTCGCGGAGGGCGCGCTCGTACAGCTTGACCACGGCCTCAATGATGTCGACTATCCTATCAGCGGTTAGCCCCGCGGAGGTCGATAGGATGGAGTCCGCGGGGCTAACCGCTGATAGGATAGTCGACATCATTGAGGCCGTGGTCAAGCTGTACGAGCGCGCCCTCCGCGAGGG
>WAQM01000062.1 GCA_015520245.1 Pyrodictiaceae archaeon | reverse complement strand
CTTTTAAGCCGCGGGGCCGCGGCTTAAAAGCTGGGCGGCCCGCGCCCCCCGCGGGCGTCCCCGATGAAGGCTGTGTTCGCGGAGTTCACGGTGGAGACCCGGCAGCGGATCGAGGTCGTCGACATAACCGAGATGGTCGAGCGGGCCGTTCGTGAGTCCGGGGTCCGCGACGGGGTGGCCGTGATCCATCTACCGCACGCGACGGCGGCGCTCGTACTCAACGAGTACGAGGCCGGCCTGGTCGAGGACATGGTCAGGCTCGTTACCGAGATCTTCAGGCCGGGCGCGGACTGGAAGCACAACCTCGTGGACAGCAACGCCCATGCCCACCTAGCGTCGGCGCTAATAGGTTCGACCAGGCTTATACCGGTGCGCGGGGGCAGGCTGCTCCGGGGCACCTGGCAAAACATTCTACTGCTCGAGCTGGACGGGCCGCGGACCCGGAGGGTGGTTGTGGAGGTGCTGGGGGTCTAGGTCTTGAGGCGCAGCCCGAGGCTCTACGTGGCCGACGAGGAGAGCATAAGGAGGGGGTGGACGGCCGACGTCTACTTCAAGCGTACGCGCGAGATACTGGAGAGGAAGGGGCTCTGTGACGTAGCCGTACGCGCCGAGTTCCACGCCTACAGCCTGCCGCGGGGCTACGAGTGGGCCGTCTTCGCGGGCCTTGAGGAGGCCCTGCGGATACTCGAGGGGCGCCGGGTGACCGTCTACGCCGTCCCGGAGGGCACGGTCTTCAGGCCCGCCTACCCGCTCATGGTGGTCGAGGGCCCGTACTGCGAGTTCGCCGAGCTGGAGACGGCGGTCCTGGGTGTGCTTAGGCACGAGACCAGCATAGCGACTAAGGCCGCGAGGGTCAAGCTGGCGGCCGGCGATAAGAAGGTGCTCTTCTTCGGGTTGAGGGCCCTCCACCCGGCTATAGCGCCGATGGCTGACCGCGCTGCCTATATAGGCGGCGTCGACGGCGTTGCCGGCAGCTTCGCCGAGGAGGTCATAGGGATCAAGCCGAGCGGCACGATGCCCCACGCGCTGATAATAGTGTTCGGTGACCCCCGCGAGGCCTGGAGGGCCTTCGACGAGGTCATGCCGGAGGACGTGCCGCGCATAGCGCTGGTGGATACGTTCTACGACGAGAGGTACGAGGCGCTCATGGCGGCCAGGGAGCTGGGCGAGAGGCTGTTCGCGGTGAGGCTCGACACCCCTAGCAGCAGGCGGGGCGACATGAGGAAGATAGTGCAGGAGGTCAGGTGGACTCTGGACCTCCACGGGTTCAAGCACGTTAAGATAGTAGTGAGCGGGGGGCTTGACGAGGACGAGGTGAGGCGCCTAGCTGACGTCGCTGACGCATTCGGCGTCGGGACCAGCATAGCGTTCCCGCCGAGCGTGGACATCAGCATGGACATAGTTGAGGTCATGAGGGGCGGTAGGTGGGAGCCGGTGTCCAAGCGCGGCAAGCTGCCGGGCATGAAGCAGTGGTACCGCTGCAGCGTACGCGAAGAGTACATCGTGCCCTGGGGCTCCGAGCCGCCCAGCTGCAGCGACGGCGGTCGGCCGAGGCCCATGTTATCCAAGGTCATGGAGGCGGGCAGGCTGGTCGTCGACCTCCCCACTCCCGCCGAGATCCGCGAGTACGTGCTCTCGCAGCTTAAGGAGCTCGGCGAGCCTCGCGGCAACGAGGCTGGCGGCCCTCAGTCCAAGTTCTACGGGTGAGAAGTCGATCCACTCGCCGCTGTCGAGCCCGACGCTGCAGCGCTCGGGGGTCAGCACGTCCACCTCAGCCACCTTCTCGGCGGCGCGGGGGCGGCCGCACTTGACCGTCATGAGGCCCGGGTACTCAATCACCAGCCGCCCCCTCGAGGCGTCCACGTGCACGTGGAGGGCCCGCCTACGGGGAGGGCTCACCCTGCCGTAGGCGTCCACCACGGAAAGCAGCTCGTCGACGACGTGCACGCCCTCGCCAAGCACCTGAAGCCCCTGGGGGGTCTCGACGAGGACCGGGCCTCCCTCGGCAGCGACGCACACCCTGCCCCCGCACGTGCGTATCACGGCGCGCCCCAGGCCGAGCAGGCGGTAGGGCGGCTCCAGCTCCAGGGGGTGCGGCTCATCGAGCCCCCTAAGCCACACGTCGAGCTCCACGGGGCGGACGGGGTCGATCACCTTCGCCGAGAGCGAGGTGGGCGTAACCTCGATCAGCCGGCAGTTGGCCCTGCAGACGGCGTCGGCCACCTCGGCGCCCCTCACCTCGACCCTCACCACCACCCTACCCTTCTCAACGTCGACGGCGGGCACTAGCTGGGGCGCTCCTCGCTCCTCCTTCTCCTCGACCACGTCGCGCCACTCAACTGGCACCTCCACGCCGAGCTCAGGGTCGACGAAGCGCGGCCCCGTGAGGGGGTCGTAGCGTAGGCCCATGCTAGTCCTGGAGGCGTCGTAGACGACCACGGCGTCGGCGCCGACGTCGTAGACGTAGGGGAAGCAGGTGATGGCCCTGCGGCCCGCCGGCACCGACGAGGCCACCGCCAGGTAGTCGAGGACCAGCTTGCTGGGCTTGCCTATCATGAGGCCGTCGCCGCAGATTAGCACCACGGAGTGGGGCGTCACGACCGTCGTCGGCTCCCTGCACCTGCTGAAAGGCTCCACCACGCCGTACTCGTCGATAACGTAGAGCACCGAGTCCTCCGAGAGGAGGTATATCTTTCCGGAGCCAGCGTAGACCGGCCTGGCGCCCGCGAAATCCCGCGGCAGCACGTGCCTAACGCCGGGCCCGACCACGAGCACGTCGCCGGCCACGGCAGCGGCCGCATTGACCCCCACCTCCACGCGCTCGGCGCTGCGCAGCAGCTTGTCCTTGTGGTCGGTGAGCCCGAAGGGGGTGTCCAGCACGAGCCTCGACGACCTCCTGTCGAGGAGGGCCAGCGAGTAGCCGGTAGCCGACCACAGCGCGGTCCTGGCCTTGGCCCTGGCCAGCTCCTCGCACCCGTCGTGGGTGACCAGCCTCAGCACCCCGTCCTGCCTCACCAGCAGCGTAGAGGGCCCGACGCCCAGCAGCTCGCCGACCACGCGGCACCCCGTGAGCTCCTCCGCCCCCTCGGAGCCCAGGACCCTGTACACGTGCAGCTCGCCGTCCCCCCTCACGGCTACGACTAGACCGCAGCTGGCGGTCGCGCAAGCGCCGACTACGCGCCCCCCTAGCCTGTAGTCGCGCCTCGCGTACGGCGCTAGCGTGACGTAGACCCTCCGGTGCCGCATGGACCCCCTCAACTGGCGGCCGGTCGAGCACGGCCTCGGGGAGCCGGGCGAAACTGCCGCTCATGCACGCAAACTACTTACTCCCCGGGCTGGGACCCGGAGCCCGGCGAGCCCCCGCGGACCCCGCGGCGGGGATGAGCTGCGTGGTGGGCCCGGAGAGGAGGGTGGGCCCGTAGCTCAGCCAGGCAGAGCGCCGGGCTCCAGACCGCCCGGTCCGAGGCGCCGGGTCTGCGGACCCAGATGACGGGGAGAGACCCGGAGGTCGGGGGTTCGAATCCCCCCGGGCCCACCACGCACCCTCCTCCCGCGGGCCCGAACGCTTATAAGCAGCCCCTGGGGCTCGCGACTCCTAATCGGCCCTCGGCCGACCCCGACGGGGCGTCGGCCCCGAGGTATTA
>WAQM01000061.1 GCA_015520245.1 Pyrodictiaceae archaeon | reverse complement strand
GGCCAGGGCCGTGCTCTACAGCGTGGCTGACCTGAAGCCAGGCGCCCGGAGGTGAGGGCGCCGTGATTCCCGTCACGGTGATGGTCGCCGGCAGGGCGACGGTATCGGCCAGGATCAAGGGCCGCTACGGGCCGGGCGCCCCCTCAAGGTTCGCCAGCGTCCTGCGCCCGGTCGTGTTCTGGAACATCACCTACTCGTGCAACCTGCGCTGCAGCCACTGCTACATCGACGCCGGCGCCCCGAGGCCGGAGCTGGATAGGGACGCGGTGCTGTCCGTGGCCCGCCAGCTCGCCGATCACGGGGTGCCGCTGGTGGTGTTCACGGGCGGGGAGCCGGTGCTGAGCAAGCTCTTCTGGGCGGCGGCCGAGGAGCTCGCGGGCGCAGGGCCGAAGCTCGCCCTGAGCACCAACGGCACCCTCCTGACCCGCGAGGTCGTGGAGAGGCTCCGGAGGCTGGGCTTCGCCTACGTCGGCGTCTCCCTCGACTCGGCGGACCCGCGCAGGCACGACGCGTTCAGGGGCGTACCGGGGGCCTTCGAGGCCGCGGTGAGGGGCATACGCAACGCGGTGGAGGCGGGCCTTGACGTCGGCGTGAGGATAACGGTGACCCGCGACAACATGTGGGAGGTCGAGGGCGTGCTCGAGCTCTCGCGCAGGCTCGGCGTCCGGAGGGTGAGCATCTACCTGCTCGACACGGTGGGCCGCGGCCGCGAGCTGGCCAAGCTGCTGCCCACGCCGGCCCAGCTGAGGAGCTTCGTCGACAGGCTCATGGAGCTCGCCCGGGCATACGCCGACGACCTCGAGGTGCTCCTCGTGAGGGCCAACTTCGCGGGCGTCTACATAGCCTCGCGCCTGGCGAGGACGAGGGAGGAGCTGCTGAGGTACCTGGAGCTGGTGGAGGCCCAGGGCGACTGCGGGAGGAAGACGGTCAGCATATACCCTGACGGGACGGTGAGGCCCTGCCAGTTCCTCGAGGCCGTGGTCGGCGACCTGAGGCGCGAGAGGCTGGCCGACGTGCTCGACCCGTCGAACCCCAGGCTCAAGCCCTTCCTCGCGGTCCACGAGAGGCTCCGGGGCCCCCGCTGCAGCAGGTGCCCGTTCCGCAGGGTCTGTGGCGGCGGCAGCAGGAACCGCGCGCTCGTGGTCAGCGGCGACTTCTGGGGCGACGACCCGCTCTGCTTCGTGGACTACGAGGAGGTGGCCAGGAGGTTCGGGGTCACCGGCCCCCTCTAGCGCCTACCAGGGACGCCACGTAGGCCTCGAGGGGCTCAACCAGCTCCTCGGCGACGACGGTGCCCCAGGGGGTCGGGGCGGCGGCCGAGAGCTCGAGGGCTGCGCAGCCCGGGGGCCCCTCGTCCACGTAGACGGCGCGCCCCGTCAACGCCTCGACCCTCTCGGCAAGCGCGCTGAGGTGGGCGTCCCTGAGGCCGCGGCCCCGGCCCCGCGCTCTAACGACGAGGCAGGCCGCGCCGACCCGCGCTGCCGCGGCGGCCAGCAACCTCACAACGAGCGAGTCGGGGACCGAGCCAAGGAGCCGCGCCCCGGCCCTCCTCGCAGCCTCCATCACCTCGAGCCAGTGCCCGCCGCGGACCAGGAGCAGCGCGAAGACGGCATCGCCGGGCCCGAGGGCGCCGAGGAGCCCGAGGGGCAGGGCGGCGACCCTAAGCCCCGTGCGCCGAGCCAGGCCGCGGACCAGCCGTGCGACGGCCGCGAGGACCCGCCGCGCCGCGGGCCCCTCGACCTCGTGGTAGACCACCACGAGCCTCAAGGCCCCCACCGCAAGTACGCGTATATACTGCGCAAAGTCAGGGCTATACTCTCAGCATAGGCAGGCTTTCTATCCTAACAGTATGTGTTAGATCCCCCGGGATGCAGCCCGGCTTGCCGCACCCGCCGCCCGAGCTCGACAGGCTGGAGGCTATAGTGCTCACGTTCCGGGAGGCCGGCGTCGACGCCGTCGCGGCGCTGGAGAGGAGGGCGGGGGAGGCCTACGAGAGGCTCCGCCCGCTGGCGGACGGCGTCGTCGTCCTGGCGACCTGCAACAGGTTCGAGCTCTACCTCGACGGGGTGAGGGACGGAGGCAGGCTGGCCCGGGAGGTCGAGGCCCTGGTCGGCGCCAGCCTGCTGGCGAGGGCGAGGAGGCTGCGGGGCCTGGAGGCGGTCCGGCACCTCTTCAGGGTGGCGGCGGGGCTGGACTCGATGATCCTGGGCGACAGCGAGGTGCTCGGCCAGGTGCGCCGGGCGTGGCTCAGTGCCCGCGAGCGCGGCCTCACCACCCCGCTCCTCGACGCGGTGTTCCACCACGCGGTGCTGGTTGGCAAGAGGGTCCGCGAGGAGACGGGGATAGGGAGGGGCGGCGTGGGCTACCCCTCGGCGGCGGTAGCGCTCGCGGCCGAGGAGCTGGGGGGCCTAGACGGGCGCTCGGTCCTCGTCGTGGGGGCGGGCAAGGCGGCCAGGGTCATGC
>WAQM01000060.1 GCA_015520245.1 Pyrodictiaceae archaeon | reverse complement strand
CTCGTCGACGCCGGGCGCTATGCTAGTGTAGGTGTCGACGTACACTACGTCGGCCCTCGAGAGCAGGGAGATCGCCCGCAGCGACAGGTAGTCGCGGGAGAGGCCCGCGCCCACGATGTAGAGGGGCGCCATTGGCCCCCCGCGCTCCCGCGGCCGCGCTAAGCTATTGAGGATGCCGGAGGGCCCTGGCTAGCGGGGGGCGGGCCTTGAGCTGCATCGTCATAGACCTGAGGGTCTCCGGGGAGGGGTGCCGGGCCAACGCGGTAGCCATGCTGGTGGAGAGGGTGTCGAGGATAGTCGCCGAGGGGCCCAAGGGCCGCGACTATGAGTTCGTCTTCACCGAGGATGACGCGCCCGAGCAGCTGGTCGTCGAGTACCTGGAGAGGCAGGGGTTCAAGGTGCTCAACGTCGACAGGGAGGGTGGCGTGGTCCGCGTCCGGGCGAGGTACTGAGGCGCGCTTCAGCCCTGGCCCGCCAGCCGCGCCGATATCCCCGCGCTGCCGCAGCCCAGCCCCATGAGGGCGAGTATCCTAGCGCACGCGAAGCAGGTATTGACGGGCTTCCCCTCCTTCACGCTGCGGGCTATCTCGTCGACAAGGTCGCGGAAGCCGGGCACCTTCTCGAGCTCCCTCAGGGTGGGCGGCACCCTCCTGCCGTGCAGGTAGCTGTTCAGCAGAGGCTGCGGCACCCCGGCTATCTTGGCGGCGCGGAGCTGGGATAGGCCGTGCTCCCTAACGAGGTGGGCGGCCACCGCCAGCCTGAGCGCCTTGACGTAGCGGTAGCCGTAGCGCTCACACGGGGTCGGCTCGAGGAGCTGCAGGGCTCCGTCCCCTCCTCCTAACGTCTTCTAGGGCCTCCGCCAGTTTATCGATATCCTCCGGCCCGTTATAGATGTAGAAGCTGGCCCGGACCGTGCCATCGCGGAGCCCCAGCGCCTCGTGGAGCGGCTGGGCGCAGTGGTACCCGGCGCGGACCGCGACGCCCCTCACGCCGAGCGCCATCGCGACCGCTGCCGGCTTCAGCCCCTCCACCGTGAACGCGACGATGCCGAGCCTGTCCCTGGTCTCGGCCGAGACCAACCTCACGCCGGGGACCTCCGAGAGCCTCTTGACTGCGTACTCCAGCAGCGCCCTCTCGTGGGCCTCGACCCTATCCATGCCGATCCTCTCCAGGTAGCGGACGGCCTCTATGAGGCCGGCGGCCCCCGCCACGTGGGGCGTGCCGGGCTCGAACCTCCACGGCGGCCCCGCCCACGATACCTCTATGGCGCCCCCGCGGTAGTGCACCTCGCTGACCGTGCCCCCAGCGGGGAAGCCCGGCTCGAGCTGCTCAAGGAGGTCGCCCCGGACCCACATGCCCCCGGTGCCGCTGGGCCCCAGCATCTTGTGCCCGCTGAACACGACGGCGTCGGCCTCCAGCTCCCTCACGTTGACCCTCATGTGGGGCACGCTCTGAGCGCCGTCGACGACCACCACCGCCCCGTAGCGGTGGGCCTCGCGGGCTATCCTGCGTACCGGGTTGATGAAGCCCAGCACGTTACTCGCGTGCGTGACAGCCACCACGGCCGTCCTCTCGTCGATGAGGCCGAGCAGCGCGTCGACGTCGAGCCTGCCGTTGGGCCTGACCGGCGCGACCACCAGCTCGGCCCCCGCTATCCTGGCGACCGTCCTCCACGGGAGCAGGTTGCTGTGGTGCTCCATCACGGTCACGACAATCCTAGAGCCGCGCCTCACGAGGCCGCTCGCCAGCAGCGAGTAGGCCAGCGCGTTCACGGCCATCGAAGTGTTCATCGTCAGCACTATCTCCGTCCACGAGCGGGCGTTTAGGAACCTCGCCAGCGCCTCGTGAGCCTCCTCGAAGATCCTCGTGGCCTCCACGGCCAGGTCATAGAGGCCGCGCGCGACGTTAGCGTTGCTCCGGCGGTAGAACCTCTCGACCGCCTCGATCACCTGGCGCGGCTTCTGGCTGGTCGCCGCGCTGTCGAGGTACACGAGCCCCGGCCGCTCGCGGAATATGGGGAAGTCCTCGCGGATCGCGTGGTAGTCGAGGAGGCCGCTGCAGCACAAAGGCTAGAGCACCCCGCGCCTCCTGAAGAAGTCCTGGAGCTGCTCGACGTACTTGAACCCGTTGTCGGGGAACACGACCACGTAATCGCCCTCATCCAGCTCGCCGCGCTCGACGAGCTTCATGTACGCCGCCGCGACGGCCCCGCTGCTAAGGCCGGGCAGTATGCCGTCCCGCCTGGCGACAGCGAGCAGGGCCTCGATCGCCTCGTCCCTAGTCACGTCGACTATGCCGTCCACCTCGACCCAGTGGATCCACTTCATGCCCGTCTCCACCCTCCTGATGCCGGGTATCGTCTCGCCCGGGGCGGGCTCGACGCCGTAGATCCTCACCGAGCCGCCGTACCTGTTCTTGAAGTAGAAGCTTATCGCGGCCATGTGGCCGGAGGTGCCGAGACCGCCGATGATTGCCTTGGGCCTCACGCCCGCGTACCGCAGCTGCAGGTCGAGCTCCTTTGCCGTGTAGCGCAGGTGAACCATGAAGTTGTAGTCGTTCTCGAACTGGTTGATGTGGTAGGCGCCGGCCCTCTCGGCGTCCTCGCGGACCTCGTCGATGAGCTCGACCGTGAGCTGGCCCTCCTTGCGCACGACCTCGGCGCCCAGCGCGGTGAGCAGTATGTCGCTGGCCCTCTGTATGGTCTTGGGCAGGTAGAGCCTCACCCTGAAGCCGAAGATGGCCGCCATCGACGCCAGGGCCATGCCGGTGTTGGTCGACGTCGCCTCGTAGACGAGGGTGCCACGCCAGCCGTCCTCGAACGCCTTGACGACCATGTACCACCCTATCCTATCCTTGACGCTCATGCTGAACGGGTTGTACCACTCCAGCTTCGCCCACACCCTGCGCCCGCCGCCGGAGAGGCTGCGGAGCTTCACGAGGGGCGTCGGCCAGCCCCTGTAGAGCAGCTCGAGCGTGCTACCGTAGACGTGCAGCGGGCTGGGGCTTATGTCCTCGTAGAGCCCGAGCGCCTCCAGGTCCACGGGCTCCCCGTCGCCTACGGGGGCCCTGCGCACGCCGAGCACCTTGAGCGCCCAGTACAGCCTGCGGTCCTCCTCGGCCACCCTCCTGCCGTCCTCGAGCCTAAGCGGGTCGACGGCGCCCCTCCTCAGGACGTCGGCGAGCACGGGCAGCAGCTCCTTGAGGTCGGGCCTCGGCCCGGCCTCCAAGGAGTCGAGCTCGACTATGCGCGGGGGCACGCTCCACCACCCCTACAGCAGCTGGTCCAGGGGTACATTTACCTCGGGGATCTGGAAGCACACCCTGTGACGGCTGGTCCTCGGGGGAAGGAGCCTACCCGAGAGCCCCGCCCTCACCACGTCCTCCTTCGTGACCCTCCAGCCGGGCCTCCAGGACCCGACCGTTACGCACTCGGAGCCATAGTCGACCAGCAGCGCCGCTACCCTCCTCGCCCCGAGCCTCCGCAGCGCCTCGACCCTGTGGTGGCCGTCCAGGATGACCATCGTGTTCTCATCGACGAGTATGGGTCTTATGAGCACCCTCCTGCGGGCTATGTCCTCCGCGAGCGCCCGGACGCGCTCCTCGATCACCATCTCGTGGGGCCTCAGCGCGTCTAGGGGGACGAGCTCGACACGGTAGAGCGCTGCCGAGGGGCCGTGGTGGAGCTGCCGCGACGACACAAGCTCCGCGCCCCGCCGCCCTATACCAGTGTTATAG
>WAQM01000059.1 GCA_015520245.1 Pyrodictiaceae archaeon | reverse complement strand
GCACCCAGCACCGGCGGCGAGGGGGAGGCTGGCGCCTCCCATCGATGAAGCCGCCGGCGAGCCGCGGGGTCGGCCCACCACGCCCCCCTCCTGCAGCGCCTCGCCCCCAAGGAAGGCTTTTAGCTCTCGTACCGGCGGCGGTGCCTGCACCGGTGGCGCGTCGTGAGGAGGGCCCTGCGGGCGCTAGGGCTGCTCCCCCTGGCGGCCCTGGCCACCCTGCTAGCAGCGTCGCTCGCCTCCGCCGAGGAGGTGGCCGCGCGCGCCGACATGCCGTTCCTGGGCAACGCCATAGGCGCCGGCCTCGCCATGGGGCTCAGCGCCATAGGCGCGGGCTACGCGCTGGCCAGGGCCGGCGCGGCCGCCAGCAGCGCGCTCGCCGAGAAGCCGGAGCTCTTCGCCAGGCTGCTCATCTACCTCGTGCTGGGCGAGGGTCTAGCCATCTACGGCCTGCTGATAGCCCTGCTCATACTGGTCATGAACAGGCCCTAGGGGCCCCACCGGGGGCTTTTTGCGGGCCGCCCGCGGCCACGGCGGCTAGCCCTTAAACCGGGCTTCAAGGGCCGGGGGCCCAGGAGCGGCCGGTGGAGGGTTTTGGCCCAGCCACCGCGCGAGCGCTGGAGGAGCGACTTCCCCCGCTGGTTCGACTGGGTCCTCGAGGTCGCCGAGATCTACGACTACGGCCGCTACCCCGTCAAGGGTATGGGCGTCTGGCTGCCCTACGGGTTCCAGATCAGGAGGAGGGTGGTCGAGCTCATCAGGGAGCTGCTCGACTCGACCGGGCACGAGGAGGTGCTCCTGCCGCTCCTCATACCCGAGCACCTCCTCCGCCGCGAGGCCGAGCACATCAAGGGGTTCGAGGCCGAGGTCTTCTGGGTGACGCGGGCCGGCGGCGAGGACCTCGACGTGAAGCTCGCGCTGAGACCTACGAGCGAGACCTCGATAACCTTCATGGAGTCGTACTGGATCAAGAGCTACAAGGAGCTCCCCAAGAAGTACTACCAGATAGTGAGCATCTTCCGCTACGAGACCAAGGCCACCAGGCCCATGATAAGGCTCAGGGAGGTGACGACGTTCAAGGAGGCGCACACCGTGCACGACAGCTTCGAGGACGCGGACCGCCAGGTGGGCGAGGCGATAGAGATCTACAAGAGGCTCTTCGACGAGCTCGGCATACCCTACATCATCAGCAGGAGGCCTGAGTGGGACAAGTTCGCGGGCGCCGTCTACACGGTCGCCTTCGACACCGTGATGCCGGACGGCCGCACGCTGCAGATAGGCACCGCCCACCACCTGGGCCAGAACTTCACCATAGCCTTCGACGTGAAGATCCAGCTGCCCGACGAGAGCCTCGACTACCCCTGGCAGACCAGCTACGGGGTCTCCGACCGCGTCATCGCCACCCTGATATCGATCCACGGCGACGACCGCGGGGCCGTGCTGCCGCCGAACGTGGCCCCCATACAGGTGGTCATAGTCCCGATACCCGTCGAGGAGGGGCTGAGGGAGAGGCACAGGCGCTACGTGGAGGAGGTCGAGGGGGAGCTGAGGAGGGCGGGGTTCAGGGTGAAGACCGACTGGAGGGAGGACGTGAGGCCGGGCCGCAAGTTCTACGAGTGGGAGGCCAAGGGGGTCCCCCTCCGCGCCGAGATAGGCGCCCGCGAGGTCGAGGCCGGCACCGTCCTGCTGGTGCGCAGGGACACCCTCGAGAAGGTCGTGGTGGAGAGGGGCAGGCTGGTCGAGGAGGTGAGGAGGCTGCTCTCCGACATAGCGGAGAACCTGCGGAGGAGGGCGTGGGAGTGGCTGAGGAGCATGGTGTCGAGGGCCGAGAGCGTCGAGGAGGCCAGGAGGGTGCTGAGCGAGCGCCGGGGCGTCGTTGAGCTCCCGTGGTGCGGCCGCGAGCGCTGCGGCCTCCAGCTCGAGGAGCTCGTCGACGCCAAGGTCCTGGGGTCGCCGCTGAGGCCTCCCGAGTGGGTCAGGGGCAAGAGGTGCCCCGTCTGCGGCGCCCCGGCGGTGACCGCGCTCAGGCTGGCGAAGCAGTACTAGCGTGTGGGCCGGTCGGGGAAAAAGCGTGCAGGCTCAAGTCTCGAGCTTGTACATCGTGTAGTAAGGCAGCAGCATCGTGGGCCCGACCTTCACGCCCTCGACGTTCCTCCACACGACTATGTAGAGCTTGCCCTGCAGCAGCGGTATGAACGGGCAGTCCTCGGCGAGGATCTCCTGGACCCTCTTGTAGAGCTGCTCCCTCCTCTGCTTGTCGACCTCCACCGCCGCCTGCTCGAGCAGCTCGTCGAGCTCCGGGTTCGCGTAGCCCGTCCCCGTCCACTTGTTGGCCTTGCTGTGCAGGAACGGGTACAGGAAGTTGTCGGGGTCGATGTAGTCCGGGTACCAGCCCAGCAGGGACAGCATCATCTGGCCCTCGCGGAGCTGCTTCACGTAGGTGGCCCACTCGCTGCTCCTGAGCTCGACCTCGATCAGCCCGGTCCTTTCGAGCTGCTCCTTGATCAGCTGGGCCAGGTCGGCCTCGGTGTCGCCGTAGTGGGTCGGCGTGTACCACAGCACCAGCTTGAGCTTGTTCTCCTCGCTGTACCCGGCCTCGCGGAGCAGCCTGCGGGCTAGCTCGATGTTACCGTCCCCGTACCTCTCCTTGAAGACGTCGACGTGGCTCCACATCCCCCTGGGCACGAGGCTGTACAGCGGCTCCATGGTGCCCAGGAAGACGACCCTGGCTAGCTCCTCCCTGTCGATCGCGGCGGCGATGGCCTGCCTCACGAGCTTGTTGCTGGTCGGCTCCATCTTAACGTTGACGACTATGTACCTTATGAAGGTGCCCGGGACCTCGATCACCTTGAACCTCGGGTCCTTGGCGAGCTCGGCGTAGTCCTCCGGCCTAAGCGTCCTCCAAGCCACGTCGATCTCGCCGCGCTCCAGCGCAAGCCGGAGCGTCATCGCGTCCTTGAAGAACTTCACTATGATGATCCTGGTCTTCGGCTTCTCACCGTGGTAGTAGGGGTTGGCCTCGAGCACGATGTACTGGTCGCGCTTGAAGTCCCTGATGCAGTACGGGCCCGCGCCGCCCCACGTCGCGTCGCTCACGATCTGGTCGTCCGGGTAGTTGGGGTGCACTGGGAAGTACGGCGGCGTCGCGACCACAGCCAGGAAGAAGCCCACGGGCTTCTTCAGCACGAACTTGACGGTATAGTCATCGAACGCCACCACGTCCTCGACGAACTCCGTGACCAGCCAGGATGGGTCGCCCTGGAGCTTCATCACCCTCTTGACGCTCCTCACGACGTCGTGGGCTGTCACCGGCGTACCGTCGCAGAACCTGGCGTCGCGGCGCAGGTAGAAGACCCACACCCTGCCGTCCTCAAGCACCTCCCAGCGCTCTGCGAGCGCGGGCACGATCCTGTCGGTCCCAGGCTCGTACCTAACCAGGCCCTCCATGACGTTGTTCAATATCTCCCAGGTGAAGAAGTCGTAAGCGTTGGCAGGGTCGAGATCGGTCACCTTGTCCGTGGTGCCTATGATGAGCGTCTCGGCCACGCGCGGCGCCGGCGGTGACGCTGGCGCCGGGGTCGGAGTCGGCGTGGGCGTCGGGGTCGGGGTGGGCGCCGGCGCGGCCGGCTGCG
>WAQM01000058.1 GCA_015520245.1 Pyrodictiaceae archaeon | reverse complement strand
CACGAGGCAGCGGGGGACCCCTAGGTCCCTGTACCTGAACCGCCTCGCCAGCCAGGGGGTGTAGCGCCCCGCCTCCCCCGGCGCCACGGCGAGGACGCCGCGCAGGTTCTTGACCAGGAACACGTACCTGGGGAGGTCGACGCTCAAGCCCGGGCCCCGCGGCACTCGGCGGCGAGGCGGGCGACCATACGCGCTACCTGCGCGGGCCCCAGGCCCGGGTCCCTCGGCGCCCCGGCGGCGCCGCGGTGGCCCCCGCCGCCCATCCTCCTGGCGACGCAGTCGGCGCTCACGTCCCCCCACGTCCTTATGCTGACCGACCTGGGGTACAGGACGACGACCACGTCGGCCTCGCCGGGCCCCGGCAGGACGCCGGCCAGGTCGAGGTCGCAGGGGCTGACGGAGGGGGGCGGCGTGGCGACCGCGACCCTCACCCCCTCGTGCTCGTACACCTCGACCCTCGTCGAGGCCACCTCCCTCTCGTACGCCTCCCTCCTGCCCCTGTAGAGCTCGTCGGCCCACCGGGGCCAGAGGTCGCCGCGCGCCAGGTCGCCCACGACCCTCCCCAGCGCGTCGGGGGGCAGGCTGCGCAGCACCACCCTCCACCTCTCGGCGAGGCCCTCCGGGTCCCTCCTGCACCCGTCGTCGTGGCGGGCGAGCTCGACGAGCCTGGCGGAGGCGGGGTCCCCCCAGCACCCGACGAGCCTGCACGCGAGGGCGGCCGCGACGTCGCCGGCGTCGAGGACGAGCAGGGCCCCCGCCGAGGAGAGCGCCCTCCTCGCCGCCTCCGGCCACTCGTGGTGGTCGACCCAGACGAGGTCCACGCGCCCCGGCCTCACCAGGCTCGCGTAGACGTACGCGTCGCCCGCCCGCGGCGCCACGTCGGCGACCACGACCGCCGTCCTGGCGGGAGCGCCCAGAGCCTCCCTCATCCTGGCCACCAGGACCCGGTAGAGGCCGCGGACCCCCACGACGTCCCAGGAGGCCTCCTTGCCCTCGGAGCGCGCCCACCTCACCAGGATCGCGGCGGCGGCGAGCCCGTCGACGTCGGCGTGGGCGACCACGTGCACCCTGTCCGCGGCCGCCAGCTGCCCCGGCGGCGCCAAGGCCCTCCGCCGCGCCCCGGGCCGGCGCCGCCCCCTAATCGGGCCGCCGCCCGCGCGCGGAGGGGGCGCCGGTGGGCTGCCTGCTCTACGTGGGGACCTCCGGCTGGCTCTACGACTGGAACCCCGACGGCCTCGAGTGGTACGTGGAGCGCTCGGGGCTCAACGCCGTCGAGCTGAACATGTCGTTCTACAGGTTCCCGCCCAGGAGGATGGTGGAGAGGTGGTACAGGCTGAGCCGGGGGAGGCTGCGGTGGGCGGTGAAGATGCACCGCTCGGTCACCCACGCGGCGAGGCTGGGGGGCCGCGCGCTCGAGCTCGCCAGGAGGTTCCTCGAGGCCCTCGCCCCCCTCGACCCCATCGTGGACTTCTACCTGGCGCAGCTGCCGCCCTCGTTCGCGAGGACCCCGGAGGCCGTGGAGAGGCTGGCGAGGTTCGCCCGCGGCCTCGGCCTGGGCCGGAGGCTGGCCGTGGAGTTCAGGCACCGCAGCTGGTTCTCCGAGTCCACCGTCGAGCTCTGCAGGTCCCTCGGGGTCACCGTGGTGTCCGTGGACTCCCCCGAGGCGACCTGGGTGGCGGCGAGCGGGGACGCAGTCTACCTTAGGCTCCACGGCAGGACCGCGTGGTACGCCCACGACTACAGCGAGGCGGAGCTGAGGGAGCTGCTCGAGGCCGCGCTAAGCCTAAAGCCTCGCAGGCTCTACGTCTTCCTCAACAACGACCACTGGATGCTCGGCAACGCGAGGGCGGTGGCGAGGCTGGGCGCGGAGCTGGGGTGCGAGTATGCGGGGCCGGAGGCCGGTGCTGGTCGAGGTTAGCTGGTGCGACCCCTACCTCGGCTACACCGCCTACGAGTGGATCAGGGAGGTGAGGGACATACTCGAGGAGGAGCACTGCGTCAAGATAGTCGCGGTGAAGTCGCCCTCAGGCTGCGGCGAGGGGGACCCGGTGGTCACGGTCGAGGGGGCGGTCGCGGTGGAGGGGCTGCCCGGCGAGGAGGGCTACCTCATAGAGGCGCTCAAGCACGCGCTGTCCAGGCT
>WAQM01000057.1 GCA_015520245.1 Pyrodictiaceae archaeon | reverse complement strand
GTCGTGTAGCGCCCCCTCCTGCTGCCCGCCACGCCGCCCGCCCGGGCCCCCCGATTAATGGCATGTAATTAAGTGCGTTCCGCGGGGCCCCTGTATACCCCGGGCCCGCGCCCCGCCGCGGGGGCCGCGTTGGGCAGGAGGGTGTTCGTGCTGGGGCTCGACTCGCTGCCGCCCCGCGTGCTCTACGGCGGCCTCGGCGGGGGCCTCAGGTACCTCCGCGAGCTGGTCGGCGAGGCGCGCAGGTGGGTGCTGCGGAGCTGCCACCCGCCCATCACCGTGCCGGCCTGGATGGTGATGTTCACCGGCCTCACGCCGGGCGAGCTCGGGGTCTACGGATTCCGCCACCGCCGCCGCGGCGACTACGGCTACTACATCGTCGACTCGAGCGCGTTCCGGGGCAAGACGCTGTGGGACGAGGCGGGCAGGCGCGGCCTCTGGGTGGGCCTGTACGGCGTGCCCCCCACCTACCCGCCCTACCCGGTCCGCGGCTTCATGGTGACCGACTTCACGACGCCGGGCCCCGAGAAGCCCTACACGTGGCCGCCGTGGCTGAGGGCCGAGCTGGAGAGGTACGCGGGCGGCCCGCCGGTCTTCGACATAGTGTACCGCAGCCACGACAAGGACAGGGTGGCGGCCGACCTCGAGCGCATGCTGCTGAGCCACCTGAGGCACGTGGAGTACCTGGCCACCAGGAAGAGGTGGGACCTCTTCGTCTACGTCGAGCTGGCCGTCGACCGCGCCCACCACGCGTTCTGGCGGTACTTCGACCCCGAGCACCCCCGCTACGAGCGCCACCCCCGCTACAGCAGGGTGATACCGTGGGTCTACGAGACGCTCGACAGGTGGTTCGAGTCCCTGCACCGCAGGCTCCCGCGCGACACCGTGGTCGTGGTGGCCAGCGACCACGGCGTGAAGGCGATGAGGGGCGCGTTCACGATCAACCAGTGGCTGGCTGAGCAGGGCTACCTGAGGCTCAGGAGGCCCCTCGAGAGCCTCAAGCCCGGCACCGAGCTCGAGGAGGCGGTCGACTGGGGCCGCACCGTGGCCTGGGCGTGGGGCGGCTACTACTCGCGCGTCTTCGTGAACGTCAGGGGCAGGGAGAGGCACGGGGTCGTCGAGCCCAGGTACTACGAGGACACCGTGAGGCAGCTCAAGAGGGAGCTGTCCTCGATCAGGGGCCCCGGAGGCGAGGAGTGGCGGAACCTGGTCTACACCCCCCACGAGCTCTACCCCGCCGTACGCGGCGACGCGCCCGACCTCATGGTCTACCTGGACGACCTCTGGTGGAGGCCCGCGGGGACCCTCGGCTGGCCGACCCCATACCTCCCCGAGAACGACAGGGGGCCCGACGACGCGGTCCACGACTGGTACGGCGTGTTCGCGGTCTACGACCCCGAGGGCACCGTGGGCCGCGGCGACGCTGGCATCCTCGACATCCGCGACGCCTACCGCGTGCTGAGGGAGCTCCTGCTGTCCAGGGCCTAGGCCCGGCGCGGCCGCCTAAAGCCCCCCGCCGCGCCGGAGGGCCCCGGCGGCCCCGCATGGCCGACCGCGTCACCATAACCATAAGCCGCGAGCTCTACGAGAAGGCGAGGAGGTTCATCGAGGAGCAGGGCGGCTTCAGCAGCGTCGAGGAGCTCGTGGAGTTCCTGCTGCGCGAGGTGCTCGAGTCCGGGGCCGAGGAGGCGAGGCTGAGCAGGGAGGACGAGGAGAAGGTCAAGGAGAGGCTGAGGGCCCTAGGTTACATCTAGCCCCCTTTTTGCGCGCTAGCCCATGTTGAGGAGCCTCCTCGCCGTCCTCACCGCCTGCTCGAGCAGCGTGAACGCCTTCAGCGCGTCCTTGTGCGAGAGCACGAGGACCGTGTCGGTGTAGACCGACTCGACCTGCGAGATATTTATCCCGTTCGAGGCGAGTATCCCCGTTATGTACGCCATGAAGCCGGGGGTCCTGACGACCTCGGGCGGGCTGACGACTATGATCACGGTCTGGCCCCGCTGGACCTCGACGACGTCGTCGGGGCCCAGCAGCCTCTCTATCTCGCTGAACGCCTCCTCGCCGACGATGACCGTGACCGTGTTCATGGCCTGCAGCAGCAGGAGGAGCCTCGTGCGCCCCATGAGCTTCGGGAGCTGGCTGACGAGCTTGGGCAGCGCCTGGAGCCTCACGGTCGCCACGACTATGTTCGTGCGCAGCTCGAGGCTGCTCCTCGCCAGGATCTCGAGCAGCCTGCCGGCGGGCGGGGGCCCCGACTCGCGCAGCTTCCTCGCGTACCTTATCAGCGCCGTCTTCACTGCCTCGAAGCTCGCCGGGCCGCCCGCGGCCTCCTCCACGAGGGGCTTGATCCTGCGCGCCAGCTCGGAG
>WAQM01000056.1 GCA_015520245.1 Pyrodictiaceae archaeon | reverse complement strand
GGGCGGCCCCTCGTAGCCCGGGCGCGGCAGCACCGGGAACGCCGTGCGCCCGGGCTACGAGGGGCCGCCCTCGCCGGGCTTCACCAACGTGGTCGTGGAGCCCGGCGACGCCGGCCTCGACGAGCTGGTGGAGGGGGAGGTCCTGGTGGTGTACGAGGTCCAGGGGGCCCACTCTAGCAACCCCGAGACCGGCGAGTACAGCGTGCTGGCGAACCCGGCCGTGCTGTTCAGGGGCGGCGAGCCAGTGGGCTGGGCGCCCGGCGTCATGGTGGCGGGCAACATGTACGAGGACCTGGCGCGCCGGCTGAGCCTCGTCAGCAGGTTCACCGAGCACCCAGCGCCCGGCTTCTACCTACCGTGGGTGAGGCTAGAGCAGGTGATGGTCGCCCCCAAGGCCTGAAGGTGCCTGGGCATGAGGCCCCCCGCCGCGGAGATCGCCGAGAGGTGGGAGGCCTGGCGCGCCCGCATCGACGAGCTCATCGGTAGGGTCGTCTCGAGCGTGCCGGCCGCCGCGGCCGTCGGCGTGGCGCGCTACATCGCCGAGGGGGGCAAGAGGCTGCGAGGGTTCCTGACGATACTGGTGGCCGAGGAGCTTGGTGGCCGGGGCGACGACGCGCTCGACGCTGCGGTCGCCGTCGAGCTCGTGCACGCGTCGAGCCTAGCGCTCGACGACATAATTGACGGCGACACCGTCAGGCGGGGCAGGCCCGCCGCCTGGGTCGCATTCGGCGTCGCGAGGACCGTGATGGTCTCGAACCTCCTCATACCCCTGGCGCAGAGCATGGTCTTCCGGAGGTACGGGGACCTGGCCCTGCGCAGGACGGTGGAGGCCTGGCTCGACGCCAGCCTGGGCGAGGTCTACGACGCGTTCTACTCGCCCGACGAGCTCCCGCCGGAGGCGTACCTACGGATAGCCAGGCTGAAGACGGGGGCCCTCTTCAGGCTGGCCGCCGAGCTAGGCGCCATAGCGGCTGGCCGCGACGACCTGCTAGCGGCCGCTGGGGGCTACGGGGAGGCCCTGGGCCTCGCCTACCAGGTCGCCGACGACCTCGTGGACCTCGCCCTGGAGCTCCAGGGGCGCGAGGTCAGGCCCTCCACGGGCTACGCGCTCTTCAAGAGGCTCGTGGGCTCCAGCACGTCGAGGGCCTTCGAGCTACTCCGAGGGGTCGTTGGGGAGGCCTCCAGGCTCGCGGAGGCGATGCCGGGCGTCAGGCTCCTCCCCCACGTGCCGAGCTTCATGGTCAACGCGATGCTGCGCGAGGCCGGGCTAAGCCTTGACGCGCCCTGACGTAGCTGTCGTCGGCGCGGGCCCCGCCGGCGCCTCCCTGGCCTACTTCCTGGCGCTGCGCGGCTTCAGGGTGACCGTCTACGAGGCGCTCCCGAGGCCCGGGCTCAAGGCGTGCGGGTGGCTCGTGCCGGAGCCCGTCAGCAGGCTCCTCCGGATACCCCCGGACCTCGTCATCGCCGAGGTGCGCGGCTACCGCGTGTACCTCGACGGCGAGCTGCTGGGGGAGGGCTACGGCAGGCTCCTCGGCTACATAGTCGACAAGCCCGGGCTCCTCCGCTGGCTACTCGAGCAGTCCGAGCTGAGGGCCCCGGCGCCCGTGAGGCTGGGGGCCCGCGGCGCGCTGCCCGAGGCGCGGGAGGCCGTGGTCGTCGCGACCGGCTTCCACTGGTGGTGGCCGCGGCGGGCCGGCGACCACATCCTGGCCGTCCAGGCGGTGTACGAGGTCGGCGGCGCCGAGGAGGGTGTGGTGGAGATCTGGTTCGACAGGAACCTCGTCGGCTACTACTGGGTGTTCCCGCTGGGCCGCGGCCGGGCGAAGGTAGGCGTCGGAGGCTACGCCGGCTACGGCGAGCTCAGGGCTCGGCTCGAGGCCTTCGCGAGCAGGCTAGGCGCGAAGCGCATTGGGCCCCTCGAGGGCGCCCCGATCTACGTCGGCGGGGTCGACCTCGGCGCCCTGCGGGGCCCCGTGCCCCGCATCGGCGAGGCCGCCGGCTTCGTCTACCCGATAAGCGGCGAGGGGATCCGGCCCTCGATAGCCTCGGCTAGGGCGCTCGCTGACCGCATAACGTCGGGCGTCGACCCGCTCGCCAGGCTAAGAGGGGTCGTGGCGTGGATAGCGGCCCAGAGGGTGCTGCTGCAGGCCGTGAGGCGCGGGACGCCCGAGTTCCGGGCGAGCGTGCTTAGGTCGCTGAGCGTCGAGGACTCGATAGGCCTAGCGATGGGGGAGATGAGCTTGGCGAGGCTGCTCTCGCTCGCGGCCCGCCTGGCACAGCGGGGGGTAGCGAGCGTGCTCAGGGAGATGGTGAGCGCCGCCAGGAGCGCCGCGCGCCTCACAGCCTGAACCCGCGCTCCCTAAGGCACTCGGCGAGCTCCCTCCCGACCCTCTCGTAGAACCCTCCCCTCGGCAGCACCGTGGTGTACACCTTCTTCGCCTTCTCCCCCAGCACCCCCGCCAGCCTCTTCACCGCCTCGCCGTCCAGCGGTATGTAGCCGTCGCGGGACGCGAAGAGGTCCGGATCCTGCCTCGGCCGGGGCGCGGGCCTCTCCGCCGGCTTGCCCACGCAGAGCCCGAGGACGGGCACAACGCGGCGGGGCAGCCCCAGGACCTCGGCCACCCTGCACGCCGCCGCGTAGACCGCTATGAACACCGTCCCGTAGCCCAGGCTCTCGGCCACGAGGGCCGACCACGCGGCCGCTATGCTCGCGTCGATAACCGCGACCGTGAAGTGCCCCAGGCCCGGCTCCGCGGGGTCCACCTTGAACAGCCTGGCCGCCTCGAGCAGCTTGTTGTAGTCGACGCTGTAGACCAGGAAGAGGGGGGCCCTGGCCACGTGCTCCTGGCCCCCCACGGCCTCGGCTATCGCCCTGCGCTTGGAGGGGTCCAGCACCGCCGTGACCGTCACCGGCTGGAGCCCCCACGAGGAGGGGGCCCTCCTGGCCGCCTCGACTATCGCCCTCACGTGCTCCTCAGGGAGCGCCTCGTCGAGGTAGGCGCGGACGCTGGCGTGCCCCCTCACGACCTCGAGGCACTCGGGCAACGCTGTCACCGAGCGCGCCGGCGGACCGCCCGCTTAAGAGGCGAGCGCGGCTCAGCATGAGAGCTCGCGATCACCGCGCCCCGCTCACCCGGTTCGCTACACATCATCGCCCCGGCGGGCGGCTCCGTGGGGTCCGTCGGTCACCATCCCGCGCGGTCGGCTAAGCCAGCTCTCTTCACCGCCCCGCGCCGGCACCCTCCACCCTCTCCGCCGTGAACGCGCTGCAGAAGGCTATGTTCGACACTATGTACGCGACGCGGGCCACGTTCTCGAGCTTCCCGGCTATGTACGCGCACGCGCGGCTCCTGCACGAGGAGGCTACGTCGGACGCCTCGGCCGACAGCCTGCCGCTCTTCTGGACCAGCTCGACCGTCCTCCGGTACGAGGGGGACACCAGCACGGAGGCCAGCGCGGGTATAACATCGGCGAGGTCGCCAACCAGCCTCTTGAACCCCTCCATATCGCCCCTCAGCTCGTCCATCGCCGCGGCCATCTTCGCCACCACGTCGAGGAGCATGTCGCCTATGAGCCCGAGGAGCCCCGTGCCCATTAGCAGCGCGTAGGCGTTGCTGTCTCCCTCGCTTATCCTCCCCACGAGGTACCTCATAGCGCTGTGCTGGTGCCTCATCAGCTCGTCCCGGATGAGCCTGGCCGTCCTGGCGGCGTCGTGGGGCTCCAGCTCGCCGGCGATGATCTTGCGCAGCATGTCGACGACGCGCGCCACGACTATCCCCATGCTCTTGATCGTCAGCTTTATGTCCAGCCTGCTGCTGTCCACGAGGTACCTCACCCTCAGCGTGCTGGCGTCCTCGTCCACGACCTCGACGCCGGCCAACCTCATGGCCACCTCCTTGACCCTGCTTAGGTCGGAGATGCTGAGCCCCGTCAGGTCGAGCTGTATGTCGTTGTACCCCATGATGTAGAGGCACGTGATCCCCCGGAGCAGGTCGCCCACGTCCATCGACTCCGAAAGGCCTATCCTCACCGAGCTGGCCCTCTCGGCGGCCTTGGCGGGCACTATGCGTACGCTGCTACCCTCGTCGTACACGAAGACCTCGTCGCCCGGCTTTAGCCCGTGTTTCTTAACCCATGTGCGTGGTAGGGTCACCACGAGCGAGCTCGTCCCCAGCCTCTGGAGCTTCCTCGACTCGACCCTCATCGCCACCCCATCCCACTACATCGGCTCTCTACCACCCCTCTCGCCCGGCTGTGATTTTATATGCCTTGTTCCGTACGGTTTAGGGCCGCGCAGGCTGAGCGCATAAGGTCGGCGTAGGTGTTCCTCTCGGCCACGACAATACGTGTACCGGCGGGGCAGAGCTTGAGGGCCTCAGCCAGGCTCGGGCCCCGGAAGCACGCCACGAGGGGGGCGCGGGTGGCCCCCGGCAGGAGCCGCCGACACACCAGCTCGGCGAGCAGAGACGATGTGACGGCAACCGCGCCCACCTCCCCCATAAGGATCCTGGCGTCCTCCAGCAGGCCGTGGTTCACCCTGACGCGGTAGGCGGGCAGCTCGACCACCTCGACACCGTCCGGCGCCAGGACCTCGCGCAGGCTGCCCAGGGCGTCGAGGGAGCGGAGGGCGACGACCCTCCTCCACCCGCGGGACCTCACGAGCTCGGCGACGCCGCGCACGCTGTACTCGGGGGGCACGAGCGGGTCCACGCCCAGCAGCCTGCGGGCCTCCCGGGCCGTAGCCGCGCCCACCGCCACGACGGCGAGCCCCCCGAGTCTCGCGGGCCCGGCGCCGAGCCTGGCGCGCAGCACGCGCACGGCCCTCGGGCTGGTGAGGACCAGCGCGTCCGCCCCGGCCTCAAGGGCCTCCAGCAGCTCGCCGGCGTCGAGGAGGGGCTCGACGGTGAGCAGCGGCAGCCAGAGCGGGGGGCAGCGTAGCGGCGGCCACGGGGGC
>WAQM01000055.1 GCA_015520245.1 Pyrodictiaceae archaeon | reverse complement strand
TGATCGACCCGTGGCTCACGAACCCGCTATCGCCTGTTAGGCCGAGCGACTACCGGGACCGCGTGGATCTTATAGTCGTAACTCACGACCACGGCGACCACCTTGGCGACGCCGTGGAGCTGCTCAAGCTCAACCCGCGGGCCAAGCTCGTGGCCGTGTACGAGATAGCTAACTACGTGGGCTCGAAGCTCGGCGACCCCGAGAGGGCCGTCGGGGCCAACATAGGCGGCCCCGTACGCCTTGAGGGCTTCGACGTTAAGGTCGTACTCGTGCCGGCCGCTCATAGCTCGGAGAGGGGCACGCCTACGGGGGTGGTCCTCATAGGCAAGGAGGCGACTATATATCACGCGGGCGACACCGGGCTCACGGCGGACATGCAGTGGATCGGCGAGCTGTACAGGCCGGACATCGCGCTGCTGCCCATAGGCAGCCACTTCACCATGGACACTGCGCAGGCCGCGAAGGCCGTTGAGTACCTCAAACCCAAGGTTGCCATACCCATGCACTACAATACATTCCCGATGATAAGGGCCGACCCCGAGGAGTTCAGGAGGCTCGTCGAGCAGAAGGGGCTCGGCACCAAGGTTGTCGTACTAAGGCCGGGCGAGAAGTATGAGTTCTAACGATCGGGCCCGAGCAGCGCAGGCCACGGCGGGACGATACCCGCTTTTTAGGCTCTAGTCCCGTTACGCTACGCAAGGCCGGGGCATGAGGGTCAGCCTCTCCGAGGCCGAATACAATCTACTGAAGCTCGCGGCCGGCAAGGTGAGCGCGGGCAGGCGGTACACCACTGAGGAGCTAGCGCGTCTACTCGGCGTCCCGCGGAGCACCGTGGAAGCGTTGGTGTCGCTGCTCGCTGAGAAGGGGGTGGTGTCGGTCAGCAGGGTCGCAAGGCCGCGAGCGAGGCTCACCGACCTAGGGAGGGAGTACCTGAGGGACGGCCTCCCCGAGGAGAAGCTCGTCCGGCTCCTGGAGGCCTCGGGCGGCGCGCTACCCCTGGACGAGGTGTCACGGAGGCTGGGCGCTGACGCAAGCGCCGCCGTGGCTCACGCGCTAAGGTGGGGGGCGGTCCGCATCGAGGGTGGGCGTGTTGAGCTCGCCAAACCCGGCTTTAGGTCGCCGGATCGAGCGCTCCTCGAGAAGGTCGCGGCAGGCGAGGAGCTAGCAGGCGACGAGCTGAGGAGGCTTAAGCGCAGGAAACTGGTGGACGTCAAGGAGGAGAGGGTCACCGTAGTAGTGTTCCGCGCGGACCCCAGGGACGTCCTCAGAGAGGCGGTCGTCGAGGTGGGCGCACTAACCGCCGACATGATTCGCAGCGGGGAGTGGCGGCGCGTGAGGCTACGGCCGTATGACGTCAGGGCCAGCCCGCCCAGGCTTGCAGCTAATAAGCCGCACGCTTTCGTTGAGTTCCTTGAGATGCTCAGAGATGTAATGAAGGAGCTAGGCTTCGTCGAGATTGAGTACCCCCCCGTGGAACTCGAGTTCTGGAACTACGACGTGCTGTTCCAGCCCCAGTTCCACCCCGCGCGCGGCCCCAACGATACATTTTACGCCAAAGGCGTGGCTGCCGACGGGCTGGAGCCCCCCACTGAGCTCATCGAGCGCGTGAAGGCCGTTCACGAAGAGGCGTGGGGTTACGCGTGGGACCCTCGGCTCGCGCTTCGCGTGATCCTCCGTAGCCACACCACAGCCGCCTCCGTGCGCGCATTGGCCGCTGGACTCAAGCCGCCATTTAGGGTGTTCACCATAGGTAGGGTTTACAGAGTTGAGAAGGTGGACCCGCGCCACCTACCTGAGTTCCACCAGCTCGACGGCATAGCCTCCGAAGGCTACGACACCGACTTCGGCTACCTGCTGGGCATCGTCTCGGAGATACTCGAGCGCCTGGGATTCAAAGAGTATAGGTTTAGACTGGCGTACTTCCCGTTCACGGAGCCCTCGGCCGAGGGTTACGTCAGGATCCGTGGCGAGTGGGTCGAAGTGCTGGGTTGCGGCATGTTCCGGCCCGAGGTGCTGAGGAGCCTCGGCATAGACTACCCTGTGGCTGCATGGGGTATGGGCCTCGAGAGGATGGCGATGGCCTTAATGGGCCTGAACGACATACGTGATCTTTACTCCACCGACGCTCATCGTCTCGAAGAGCTCGTGGCACCGTGGTGAGCGCATTGCCCGTACTCCGCTTCCGTAGCGAGAGGCTTCTCGAGGCCCTTGAGGTAGGCAGCATTGATAGGGTGGTCAAGCTCCTTGAGAGGCTCAAGGGCGAGGTCACAGTGGTGGAGGGCGGCAGGTACGTTGAGGTCGAGTACGAGATGGACCGTCCCGACCTTTACACCGTCGAGGGCATTAAACGCGCCGCCTGGGGGCTGCTGGGACGCGAGCTCGGCCTGCCCAGGTACCGCGTCGTAACGACGGACTATATCATCGAGGCCGAGGATGTGAGCACAAGGCCTTACATCGCGGGCGCCGTGGTGTGGGACGTTAACGTCGACGAGCACTTCCTTGAGGAGCTGATACAGTTCCAGGAGAAGCTGCACCAAAGCTTAGGCGGCAACCGGGCACGCGTAGCGATAGGATTGCACGACCTCCGTAAGCTCCCCTCGAAGAGGCTTAAGTACGTGTTTGAGCGGGCCGACGCGGTCACGTTCACGCCGCTAGGGCTCGATAGGGAGATGAAGCTGTCGGAGGTGCTCGCCTCCACCGAGCAGGGCAGGAAGTACGGACGCATATCACTTGCCCGCGATGGCAGGCACCCCGTCCTCTACTCCGGCGATGACGTGATCAGCGTGCCCCCAGTAGTGAACGCCGAGCTGACGAGGATCGAGCCCGGCACGAGGGATGTGTTCATTGACGTGACCGGGACCGAGCTCAGGCTCGTATTGAACGTGCTCTACGTGCTCGCTGCCAACCTGGCCGAGAGGTCGAGGGCACGCAAGATTGGGCTCATCAAGGTTAAGGCCCCCTGGGGCGAGATCGAAGAGCCCCGCATGGAAGCGCGCCACATCTACGCGTCGGCAGGAAGGCTGTTGAAGTACTCAGGCCTGAAACTAACCCCAAGCGAGTTAGTTGATGCGCTACGTAGGTGCCGCTTCGAGGCCCAGCTGCTTGACGACCGTGAGACCGTCCGCGTCGACGTGCCGCCCTACCGCATTGACGTGCTCAACTGGGTTGACCTGGTCGAGGATCTCATCGTGGCTGTCGGGATCGATGCGGTGCGGGTCAGGAGGCCGCAGACCATGATGAGGGGGCGGTTGGCCCCCCATCGCGCGTGGGAGAGGCGGGCGAGGAAGGTCCTGGTGGGGCTCGGGCTCACGGAGGTGTACACCTACACGTTGGTGCCGTGCAGGCTCGCCGAACTGCTGCTAGAGGAGCCGCTCAGGCCGCTCGAGCTGAGCAACCCCGTGAGCGCGGAGATGTCGTGTTACCGCTCGTCGGTTGCCGCGGCGCTGCTGCGCGTGGTGGCTAGGAGTCAGTATAAGGTACCCGTCAAGGTGTTCGAACTCGGCGACGTACTGACCGTGAGAGGTGGCGCCGTCGTTGCGTCGAAGCGGCTAGGCCTCGCCATAGCCAACTACAAGGCTGGGTTCGAGGACGTACAAGCGATAGTCTACGCGCTGCTGCGGAACCTCGGTGATAGCGTTGAGGAGGTTAGGCCGACCACCTTGCCGGGGCTGCTCGAGGGCCGTGCGGCCCGCTTGACGACAAAACACGGGCTAACCGCGGTTCTAGGCGAGGTGCACCCCGGAGTCTTGGAGGAGCTTGGCATAGAATATCCCGTTGCCGTCGCTGAGATCGACTACACGAAGCTTGCGGGGGAAGCCGCCGCTGTCCCCCGCCCCTAACACCTAGGCTCATCGACCCCCGTGTGGGGGTCTCCACCTAGGCTCTCTAAGGCGGGAGTGGGGGCGGCGCGGCGGCTTCCCCCTGCCGTGCGAGCGCATCGCGCCGCCCCTAATTAGCCCGGCAGCTCAGGTTGATGCAAAGCTTAATAAGACGGGTCACGATGCGCCCGCACGTCGGCTAGGAGACGAGCGGCAATTGAGGTAAGACCTCATGAGCGAGGATAGGCTAGAGCTGATAACCCGCGGCACGGTCGAGGTCGTGACCTACGAGGAGCTGAGGAGGCTGCTTGAGGAGAAGGATCGCGTGACGGCCTACCTGGGCTTCGAGCCCAGCGGCTTATTCCACATCGGCTGGCTAATATGGGCGCTTAAGGTGCGCGACATGGTGCAGGCCGGCATCGACTTCACGCTCCTCGCCGCCACCTGGCACGCGTGGATTAACGACAAGCTCGGCGGCGATATCGAGCTGATAAGGAAGGCTGCCAACCACGTGGTGGACGTGCTTGAGGCCATAGGAGTGCCCAGGTCGAGGATCAAGGTGGTCTACGCCGACGACCTGATCTCCGACCCCGAGTACTGGTCAATCCTGCTCAAGGTTGCTAAGAACGTCACGCTCGCCAGGGTCAGGCGGGCCCTAACCATCATGGGTCGTAAAGCCGAGGAGGCCGAGACGGACTTTTCAAAGCTCATCTACCCGCTGATGCAGGTAACGGACATCTTCTACCTGGGCGTGGACATAGCCCTTGGGGGCACCGATCAGCGCAAGGCGCACATGCTGGCACGCGACGTAGCTGAGAAGCTCGGCTTCAAGAAGGTCGTCGCGATACACACCCCGCTGCTGACCGGCCTCCAAGGAGTCACCAGGATGGGGGCCGTAAGCGAAGATGAGCACGCCGTCGAGTACAAGATGAGCAAGTCGAAACCCGAGACAGCCATCTTCGTCTATGATAGTCCCGAGGTGATCGAGGCTAAGATGCGCAAGGCCTTCTGCCCGCCCAGGCAGGCTAAGTACAATCCCGTGCTGGAGATAAACAAGTACCTGCTATTCCGCGAGCCTGGCTTCAAGCTCGTAATAGAGAGGCCCGAGAAGTACGGCGGCACCATAGTCGTGGGTAGCTACGAGGAGTTGGAACGGTTATACCTTGAGGGCAAGGTGCACCCGCTGGACCTTAAGATGGCTACCGCCCGCGCCCTAGCTAAGATGTTGGAGCCCGTCCGCCGCTACTTCGAGGCGAACCGGGAGGCTAGGGCGCTGCTCGAGCAGCTGCAGCGCGCGACGATCACGAGGTAAGCTGGGCGCAACCCTTTTCTATCCTCGGGCGGCGCAGGACACGCTATAAGGTCGTGAGCCCCTAACGACCTTGGCGGCTAAGGGAGTCGCACCGCGGCCGCTGGAGCGCCAAGGGGAGGCGTCATGGTGAAGTACCTCATAAAGGCGAGGGTTGAGGTCGAAGGCCCCGTGGATAGGCATGACATCATAGGCGCGATATTCGGTCAGACCGAGCACCTCTTTGGAGAGGAGTTCGACCTGCGCGAACTGCAGGAGAGGGGGCGCTTAGGTAGGATTCAGGTCGAGGTAAGGCACGAGGGCTCCAAGACCATTGGGGAGATAAGCGTACCCTCCAACCTCGATCGGGTCGAGACGGCGCTAGTAGCGGCGATGATAGAGTCCGTCGACCGCGTCGGCCCCTACAGGGCGCGCATCGAGGTGAAGGACATAATCGACGTGAGGGCTGAGAAGATCAAGAAGATCGTCGAGAGGGCTAAGGAGATCCTCAGAACCTGGACCATGGAGAAGACGCCGGACCTCAGGGAGGTGCTGCGCGAGATCAACGAGGCCCTTAAGCGCGCCGAGCTGATCAGCTACGGGCCTGAGGGCCTGCCTGCCGGCCCTGACGTTGACAAGAGCGATGAGATCATAATAGTCGAGGGGCGCGCCGACGTTATAAACATGTTGAGGTACGGATACCGCAACGTGATAGCCCTCGAGGGCGCACGGGGTAAGATCCCGGAGACTATCATCAAGCTCGCCCGCGAGAAGAAAGCTATAGCCTTCGTGGACGGCGACCATGGCGGCGACTTAATACTACTCGAGCTGCTAAGGGTGGCCGACATAGACTACGTGGCGCGCGCACCGCCGGGCAAGGAGGTCGAGGAGCTCACCGGTAAGGAGATAGCGCGCGCGCTGAAGAACTTGATACCCGCCAAGCAGTACCTCGAGATGCTCGAGAGGAAGCTCGGCGTGAAGCGGGCCAAGCCGGCTGAAGAGAGGCCCGCCGAGGCTGCCAAGCCAAGCGAGCAGCGTGAGAAGGTCGCTATCAAGGTCCAGGCGGAGGTGGTCGAGCTGCCGTCCAACATAGTGAACGTCGTGAAAGAGCTTGAGGGGACCCTCGAGGCAGTGCTGTTTGACAGCAAGTGGAACGAGATCGCACGCGTAGCCGTGAAAGACCTCTACGCCGCCATAGCTTCGAGCGAGCCTGGTAAGATCCACGCCGTGGTCTACGACGGCATAGTCACGCAGAGGATCCTGGATGCGGCAGCCCAAAAGGGCGTCAAGGTGCTGATCGCGGCAAAGTTGGGTAGCATAGAGCGGAGACCCCCCGGCGTAAAGGTCCTCACCTTCGCCGACCTCGTTAGCTGAAGCCGTGCCAGCTAACCAGCTTGGGGCAGCTACAGTGTGAGCGCCGCGAGGAGCAGCGCGAGCGTCAGCGCGCTGACCGCTACTGCGGCTCGCGCCGGCACGAACTCGGCCAGCACCCGAGCCCCGTCTGTGATGAAGATGGGGGCCGCGTTCACCGCCGCTACTGCCGCGTTAACGTCCCTCACGAAGCCCAGTATCACGGCTGCTGAGAGGCCCGCTTGTGGGCCTAGGGCTGCAACGAGGGGCAGCGGCACTTCAGCTACCACGATGCCGTAACGCGCGGCTGACCCACGCTCGACAACTACCACGACGGTCTCATCGCCGTAGCGCAACGTGAACGCCGCCTCCGTGGTGTTCGCGAGCGCGCTCTTTAGGTCGACCACGGAGGTGATAGGCCTACCGTTCACCTCCCGAACGATCATGCCCGGGCGAAGCCCCGCCTCGTGAGCCGGCGACCCCTCAGCCACATCAACGATCACTACACCGCTGGGCATCGCGGTGAGGACCAGCATTACGGCCACCGCGAGGAGCGCGTTGCCGGCCACACCGGCGGAGTAGACAGCGAGCCTCCGTAACCGGGGCAACCTTAGCAGCTCCCTATCATCGACCTCCACGAACGCCACCGGAAGCAAGCCCGCTACAGCGGCTAGCCCGAACCCCCGGACCCTGACCCCGTTGAGCCTTGCCACGAGCGCGTGCATGAGCTCGTGGATGACTATTGCGGTCGAGATCCCCGGGAGTACATACAGGAAGAGCTCGAAGGATATCGTGACCCCGGGTACTATGGGTACGAAGGCTCCGAGGGCGGGCGCTCCCGTGATCCTCGACCATAAGCTGAAGCCGGCAACAGCGTAGAAGAGGGCGGCTGAAAGCACGAGGAGGCTTATGCAGAGCACGTTTAGCGCTAGGGCCGCGCGGCCCGGCCTCGGCGTCGCCACCCGCCTGACACGGATCCCCACCACTGCCGGGTAGAGTAGTAATGGAGGCCTGCACACCCTTCGTTTGCAGAGCCAGTACGCTACGCTGCTAGCGACCAGCCAGGCGCCCACGTACATTGCGAGTAGTGCCGTCGGCTTCACGCCTCGGCCCCCTCAGTGCGACCGAAAGCTCATCCCAGCCTTGGGCTCAGCCAGGGATCCCTTCCGCATCGGGCCCGAGAATGGTGCGGGGGGTGGGATTTGAACCCACGCCGGCCTACGCCAGCGGGTCTTGAGCCCGCCCCCTTGGACCTGGCTCGGGCACCCCCGCAGCCTCCGCGACACCCGGTCTCCGCGGCGAGCTTAAATACCAACCACGCCGTGGGATCGGAGCGGGGGTCGTGCTATGAGCGTCACCTACGCCACGCTGGGCGAGCTCAAGGTGGGCAGCTACATAGTGATAGATGGCGAGCCCTGCAGGATAGTGGAGATAAGCAAGGCCAAGACGGGCAAGCATGGCAGCGCTAAGGCCCACGTGGTAGCGATAAGCCTGTTCACGGGCGCCAAGAAGACGCTGACCGCACCCGTCGACGCGAGGGTCGAGGTACCCCACATAGAGAAGAGGTACGGCCAGGTGCTCGCCGACACCGGCGACACCGTGCAGGTGATGGACCTAGACACCTACGAGACGTTCGAGATAGAGAAGCCCAAGGACGAGGAGCTCCGGTCCAAGCTCAAGCCGGGGGTCGAGGTCGAGTACTGGGTCGTCATGGGCCGCAGGATGATAATGCGCGTGAGGCCCTCGAGGACTGAGTGAGCGCGCAGCTGAAGTGGTCAGGTCATGAGGGCTCTGGAGGGTCTGCGTCAAGCTGTAGCCAAGCTGCTTAGGAGCCACGGTCCTTATGAGAGGGCCGTTAGCGAGTTCGTGCGTGACCTCCAGCGGGTGCTGTTGAAGGCCGATGTTAACGTGCGCCTTGTCTTCGACCTCACCAAGAGGATACGCGAGCGGGCGCTAGCCGAGCAGCCGCCACCTGGCGCTAGTCGCCGCGAGTGGCTAGTGAAGATAGCCTACGACGAGCTTGTAAAGCTATTCGGCGGCGACCGGGAGCCCGAGGTGAAGCCGCCCTACACCCCCTATGTAATGATGCTCGTGGGGGTGCAGGGTAGCGGCAAGACGACGACCGCGGCCAAGCTAGCGAAGTTCTACAAGGACCTGGGCTACAGCGTTGGCCTGGTCCAAGCTGATACCTACCGCCCGGGCGCCTATGAACAGCTAAAGCAGCTCGCCGAGAAGGTGGGAGCGGCCTTCTACGGCGAGCCGGGCGCCAGGGACCCCATAGGCGTCGCTAGGCGCGGCGTGGATGAGCTCAAGAGGCGCGGTGTGCAGGTGATAATCATCGACACCGCGGGCCGCCACGGCTATGGCAGCGAGCGTGCCTTGCTCGAGGAGATGAAGCGCATCGCTGAGGCGGTATCGCCAGACGAGGTGATCCTAGTAGTGGACGCTACTATAGGGCAGAAGAGCTACGAGCTTGCGAAGAGGTTTCACGAGGCGACCCCAATAGGGAGCATAGTCGTTACCAAAATGGACGGTACCGCTAAGGGTGGCGGTGCGCTATCCGCGATAGCCGCGACCGGCGCCACGATAAAGTTCATAGGGACCGGTGAGGGGGTTGACGAGCTTGAGGTGTTCAGGCCTAGGCGTTTCATAGCGCGCCTCATGGGGATGGGCGACCTCGAGACGCTCCTCGAGAAGCTCGAGAGGTACGCTGAGGCCGCGAAGCTTGAGGAGACCGTCACCGAAATGTTGGCAGGGAGGCTGAACCTAAGGCTGGTCTACAGGCAGCTCCAGCAGCTCCGCAAGCTAGGGCCCTTCCGTAAGATTTTGCAGATGCTGCCGGGCACCTTCGCTCTCGAAGCTCTCGACGAAGCCGCGCGCCTAGGCGAGGAGAAGCTTAAGAGGTGGCTTAGCATAATGGACTCGATGACCTACGAGGAGCTCGAGCGGCCCGAGATCATCGATCGCTCAAGGATGAGACGCATAGCCATAGGCTCAGGCACCGAGGTCTCGGACGTGAGAGAGCTCCTTAATTACTACAAGACGCTGCAAAGGCTGCTAAGGCAGATGAAGCGGAGGAAGGATATCGTTGAGAAGCTCGCCCAGAGGCTTAAAGGGCTGTGAGCGCGTGCTAGCCCTCAAGCTCGGCAGGTGCGGAAGCAGGGAAACGCTCTTCGAGACGCTTCACCTGGTAGCCTCGGGCGGGCTCCTGCTCTCAAATTCGATACGTAACCGCACGTGCGTTCTCATAGCCTTCAGAGGCGATGACGGGGTCGAACGCACACTCATCATTCGCTCCAACGGCATACGGGGCCTGAGAGCTGACTACTACGCGGGCCGCGGCTGGCTAAGGAGCGTGCTGCTCCGAGGCCGCGCCCCCGGGGCGGCTCTAGTACGGGGCGACGCGCTGCCCACCTGCGCAGAGCCTGCGCCTTCGCCTCAGGGTCGGAGGAAATGCCTCAGACTTGAAATCCCGTGCGACTGGCGGGCCGCCTACTTCATCGCATTCGTAAACATACTCATGGACTCGGGTGACACCGGATGGTGGGGCCTGAGCGGCTAGTGACCGCCGCGGCCAAGATCGTTGGGACGGCCCTTAGCATCGTTCGCGAGTATCCGCTGTGCGATAGGTGCCTGGGCCGGTTGTTCGCCCTGCTCGGGCGGGGCCATACCAACGAGGAGCGCGGCAGGGCACTAAAGCTGCTAATATTAAAGTCGATCCACATGGCCCTACGGGAGGGTGATGAGGAGGCCGAAACGCTCCTCCGCCAGCTCGCCCCCAATCTGGGCCCGGTCGCCGCCCGCCTCTACGAGGAGGTCTTCGGCGAGCCCCTGAACCCGAAGCCCTGCTTCATCTGCGGCGGCCTGCTCGACGACGTTATTAACAAGGCCGCCGAAGCTGCCGCGAGGGAGCTAGCTTCGAGCCGGGTCGAGACCTTCCTGGTCGCAGCTCACGTGCCCGACTACGTGATTAAGCGGGAGAATGAGCTCAGATTCAGATTCAAGCTCGCATACACCGAGAGCATCAAGGCTGAAATACGCCGTGAGGTTAGCAAGAGGCTCCAAAGACGCGGGCTCAGGCCCGACTTCGAGTCGCCCGACGCACTCGTGAGCGTTTACTTCGAACCCTTTAGCGTAACTGTATACTTCATGCCATTGCTGCTGATGGCGAGGTACAAGAAGCTCGGCAGGAGGATATCGCAGAGCACCTGGCTCACGAGGGAGGGGCTCAAGTACCCCTACTCCGTGGAGATGGCCTTCAGTACGCTAGCGCGCGCGGCTGAAGGAGCGGGTGTGGTGCTTCACGCGGCTGGGCGCGAGGACGTTGACGTTAGGATGCTGGGCAACGGCCGTCCGGCAGTGATCGAGATTAAGCAGGCGAGGGTCCGTGATCTCGACCTTAGCGCACTTGGCGAGAGAGTTAGGCAGGCGAGCGGGGGGCTCATCGAGGCCTTCTTTGAGGGCCGGGCTAGGCGTAAGGACGTGCGCTCAATCAAGGAGGCCGCGGAGGAGCACTTGAAGGTGTACCGTGCGCTCGTGGTGACCTCGGCTCCTATCGACGAGAGCGCGCTAGCCAGGCTCGAGGATTTCTTCCGGGGCAGGCAGGTGAAGCAGCGGACGCCCAGGAGGGTTAGGCACAGGAGACCCGACGTAGTGAGGACCAAAACGGTGCATAGCGTCAAGGCCAGGCTGATCGCACCCAACGTGTTCGAGGCTCTGGTCGTGGCCGACGCCGGGCTCTACATCAAGGAGCTGGTTGACGGCGACGGGGGCGACACGAGCCCCAGCTTTGCCGAGGTGCTCGGCACCGACGCTTACTGCGCCGAGCTAGACGTTGTATATATAATCCACGAGGCCCACAAGGGCTTAGCCACCGGCTGGGGGAGCGACCGTGGTCAAGCCGCCAAAGGGCTTCAGACACCGCACCCGTAAGCTGCTACGCAAGCGCATACGTGAGCGCGGTGCCGTGCCGCCGCTCAGCCTGCTTATGTACGAGTACAAGCCGGGCGACAAGGTCTACATAGTGATAAACCCATCGGTGATGAAGGGAATGCCCCATAGAAGGTACCACGGCAAGGTCGGGACCGTGATAGGCAAGCGCGGCCGCGCCTACATAGTGCAGGTTCGCGTGGGCAGTAAGGTGAAGACGCTCTTCGTGAGGCCCGAGCACTTAAGGCCCGTACCCCCCGAGGCCCTCACGCCGCCCTCCGGGGCCGAGAGCTCGGGGCAGACCGCTGAACAGAGGCAGGGCTAATCCCGGGGGATGGGTTTTGAAGGTGCTATCCAGACGCTACGTCCCGATCCCCGTTGCTAAGAGGATTCTTGACGAGGTGCTCCCGTACGTTCAGGAAAACCCCTTAGTCCAGAGGACTTACGAGTACTTGATGAGGTTCGCTAAGTGCGATGCCGAGGCCGCCGAGAGGGCGGTTAGGAGGCTTATCGAGGAGCTAGGGTTGAGCGAGCTCACGGCCGTGAACCTGGTCAACATAGTACCCGAGTCAGTCCACGAGGCGCGTGCCATACTAGAGGTCGAGGGGAGGGTGGTCGAGCCTGAGAAGGTGGAGAAGGCTGTTAGCATCGTGAAGCAAGAGTGCGGCTAGGCGGTCCGAGTACAGTGGGGTACAGTAGGTACAGCTGGATCGCCCCGCAGCACGGGCCCGCAAAGGTTTACAGTTAAGTATGACGTTACATTACTCCGCTTTAGCCCGGGCGCCGCCCCGCTTAGTGGGGTGCTGGGCCGCCAGTGGTGTCGCCGGTATGCAGAGGGCTAGGCGCAGGCGCGGCGAGAGGTACGAGGAGTACGCCTACGTCCTAGACTACCTGCCGATGGGCAATCCTAGCGACAGACACCCTATGCATAGGGGCAGGCCCGTCGTGCAGCTCGTGGGCGAGGACTTCTTCATGCTGCTCGAGGCGACACCTCGACGTAACGTGAGCCTTGAGATAGGCGAAAGGGTCTACGTGGGTCCCGAGGAGGAGAAACGGATTAAGATAGCGAAGATAGACTTTGAGATCGAGTACGACGACCTCACTGCGCTAGCGAAGGAGATGCTGCCTCAAGTGGTCGAAGAGATAGTGCGCAAGAAGGAGCGCGTGTTCGTCGAGTTCTTCAACATTGCTGATGCCATAACGCTTCGGTTCCATAGCCTAGAGTTGTTACCAGGTGTGGGTAAGAAGACCGTCATGAAGCTGCTAGAGCTTAGATCGCAGAAGCCTTTCGAGAGCTACGGCGACATAAGGGAGCGGGCGAAAGTTGACCCGGTGCCGCTCCTGGTCCAGCGGATCATCTCCGAGCTCCAGGGCAACGAGAAGTACTACTTGTTCGTCCGCCCCCCGAGGAGGTTAATGCAGGAGCCGGTCAAGCCGGTCTTCCTTGACTACCTGGGTCGCATATACTCGAGGGTAGGGCGCGTCCGGGTTGAGGAGCAGGAAGAGGGTGCGTAAGCTAGGCCAGCACTTCCTAGTAAGGCCGGCCGCCGTTGTTAGGTGGCTCAGACCGCGCCTGTGCGGTCTGGCGCGAGTGTTAGAGGTGGGCGCCGGGCGCGGCGACCTAACCAGATACCTCGCTGACTGCGTAGCGGAGGTCGTCGCCTGCGAGGTTGACCAGGCGTTCCTACCCGAGCTGGAGGCCCTCGCCTCGGTGGGAGGGCTCGTGAGCGTCGAGCCCGTCAATGCCGACGCGTTAAACCCCCCCTACCGCCTCGGCGCGTTCGACGCCGTCTTCGGTAACATACCCTACAGCATCACCGGCCCTCTCCTCTCCATGCTGGTCAAGCTTTACCAGGGCCCGGTTTACGTGATGCTTCAGCGGGAAGTCGCTCTCAGGCTTGCTTCGAGACCGGGTGAGGCCGACTATGGCCGGCTAACGGTCCTCGTGAAGCTCGTGTATGATGTCGAGCTTGGCCCGGTAATACCTCCCTCAGCCTTTAACCCGCCTCCAAAGGTCTACTCGCAACTCGTTGGGCTAAGGCCGCGGCGGCGCTGCAGCCCGCGCTTCATTGAGTGCGTTGAAAGGCTGACTACCTGCCTATTCTCGAGCCGGCGCAAGAACGCGCTCAAGGTTGTTAAAGGGTGCATAGGCGGAGCTCTGCCCCCAGAATTGGAGGGCCTCCTTCAAGGCCTGCGCGTGTACGAGCTCGATGTAACTGCCGTGGAGGAGATCGCCGTGAGGTTGGGGGTGTGCGATGAGGGCTGCCATCCCTTACGCCTGTGAGAGCGGCGGGGGCGCTGAGATCAAGAAAGTTTACGTGGACAGCGCTAGGTGGGTCGCCGTCTGGCCAAGCGTCTACGAGCCCGCCGAGGACACGTGGATCACGCTGGAGTGCGGGCGCGAGGCGGCCAGGGCCGTCAGGTCCGTGCGACTCCTCGTCGACGTTGGCAGTGGAACGGGGGTGCTAGGGCTGACGCTTGCCCTGGACGCCAGCCCCGCCTATGCTGTTCTGCTAGACATCAACCCCTGCGCGGCCCTTAACAGCCTTGACAACGCAAGGCAGTGGCGGCTCGACGCGCTCATAGACGTGGCTCAGTGCGACAACGTATCGTGCCTCAAGCTCCGGGGCCGGTGCATCGTGGTTTACAACACACCCTACCTCCCCGTGGTCGACCACGATCTCGAAGGGCTTGCGTGGAGTGGGGGTGCGCGAGAGTTGCTTAGGACCGCCGAGGCCGTGGCCGAGAGCGGCCCCGGGTGCTGCATAGCCGTCACGTTCTCATCGCTCGCCGCGCATGTCGATGCCGTCCTAACCCGTCTTAAATCGCGTGGCTTCAGAATTATATGCCGCCGGCTCAAGCACGTCTTCTTCGAGGACATAGTGAGTGTGGCGGCGTGCAGACCTTGAGGCCCCCCCGTGTCAGGGTTGTACTCGTGGAGACCGAGGGCGAGATAAACCTGGGGTTCGCGGCCCGCGTTGCAGTCAACTTCGGGGTCGACGAGCTGTACCTTGTCAACCCTCGTGCGGACCCTCGTTCGCCCACGGCCACGCGCTTCGCCGCGCATGCAGCTGAGGCTCTCAAGAGGGCCTCGATAGTCCCGAGCCTCGAAGACGCCCTTCGCGACGTTGAGCTCTCAGCATGCACTTCCGCGCGCGTCGGCTACAAGACCGACGTGCTAAGGCACCCCATAACGCCACGCGAATTCGCCGAACTCGCTACTAGGT
>WAQM01000054.1 GCA_015520245.1 Pyrodictiaceae archaeon | reverse complement strand
GCCAGTAACCCGCCCGCCGCCGGCGGGCGGGTTACTGGCCCCCGCGTTGCGCCCGTTTCGGGGCTCGGGGGAGGGCGAGCCCCCGGCCCTACCCGCGCGGGCCCTCTCGGCGGGCCTTCAACAACGTCGGGGCCCCGGGCGCCCGTATAAGCTAAGCTGCTGGAGCTCGCCCTCACCCTCCGTGCCGGCGATATTAGGGGGCGGCCCCGCTCACTGGCTGGGGAACGGCGTGGGCAGCACCGAGCCCATGGTGTACATGAACGTCATGGAGGTGCGGGGGGAGAAGATCGTAGCGATATGCGACGAGGAGCTGCTGGGCGCGAAGCTCGTGGAGGCCGACCGGGTGCTGCACGTGGACCCGCGCTTCTACGGCGGCCAGCTGGTGCCCCTGAGCGTGGCCATGAGGGAGGCGAGGACGGCGACCATCGTGAACCTCGTGGGGGAGCGCAGCGTCAGCGCGGCGATAAGGGAGGGGCTCGTGCACCCCCTGGCGGTGATAAGGATAGCCGGCGTGCCACACGCACAGGCGGTGAGGATGAGCTACTAGCGGCCGCTGGGTGGCCGCCATGGCGTCCCGGCTGGTGTGCGTGCGCTGCGGCGCCGACGGGCCGCTCGTCGATGGCAGGCTGTGCCCCAGGTGCTTCCTCGAGACGCAGGGGCCCGGCCGCGTGCCCGGCAGCATAGCCGTGACCAGGTGCCCCCGCTGTGGCAGCGTGAGGGTGCAGGGCCGCTGGAGCCCGGGCCCGGACGATGTGGTAGACGCCGCCGTGCAGGTCCTAACCTCGGCGCTGAGGCCGTGGGAGCAGGTGGAGTCGCTCGAGGTGAGCGGGGCCTACATCGCTAGGAACCCCGCCACGGGGTCGCTCACCTTGGTCGCCAGGCTGCGCGTGCGCTTCCGCGGCGTCGAGGGCGAGTACGAGGTCGAGAGGGCGGTGGGGCTGGAGCTGCGCAACCAGCTCTGCCCCGCCTGCTTCCGCAGGGCGGCGGGCGCCGTCCAGGCCGTGCTGCAGGTGCGAGGCTGGGACGGTAGGCTGCGGGCGAGCGAGAGGCGCGCCGTGGAGGAGCTGATCGCCAGCGTGCCCAACGCCGCCGACGCCATAGTCGAGGTCGAGGAGAGGCGCGAGGGCGTGGACTACAAGTTCATGGACCAGGGCGTGGCCCGCGCGATAGCCGCGAAGCTCCGCTCGGCGCTCGGGGCCAGGGTGGTCGAGAGCCACAAGGTCATAGGCAGGAGGAGCGACGGCAAGCCCAAGACCCGGCTGACGATATCCGTGAGGCTGCCCTTCTTCAGGCCGGGCAGCCTGGCCCTGCTCGGCGACAAGCTGGTCGTCATCGAGTCGGTGGCAGGCGGCCGTGTGCGCTACCGCGAGGCGGGGACGAGGAGGCGCAACAGCATGGACGTCGAGGAGGCGTGGAGGAGCCTGCGGCCCCTGCCCCCCGAGGCCGTCGAGTACGGGCTCGTCACCGCCATCGAGCCCGGCTGGATACACGTGCAGCTGCTGGGGCCCTCGATGGACTACCTGGAGCTACCCAGGAGGGGCACGAGGGTTGAGGGGGACGTGGAGGTCGGCTCCGAGGTGGCCGTGGTGAGGCTGGGCGCCCAAAACTACGTCATCAGGCGCGACCTGGCGGGCCTCTAGGCCGAGGCTATGAGGGTGACCGTGCGCAGCACGCCCCCCAGGTTCCTTATCGCGGTCACCGCCCGGTCTATGCTGCGCAGGTCGTTGGCACTGAGCTTCACCGCGACGTCGTACTCGCCGAAGACCACGTAGGCCTCGACCTCGACACCCTCCCTGCGCGCGACCTCGAGAATCTTGTCCCTCACCTCGTACTCCTTCCCGACCTCCGTCACCACCAGGACGAAGGCGACTATCTGGGGCACCGCGGGGCACCTGGCCCGCGCCCCTTGGGCCGGAGCTAAAAGCTGAGCGGGGGTCGGCGATGCGGGGCCACTCGTCAGCCCCGCCGAGGCCGTGGCCCGCCGTCCGCGCGGTCAGTCCGTGGTCCTTTCGTCACGCCCCTAGGCCTCGCCCGCGCCAGCCTCCTCCTTAATCTTTCTCAGCTGGCGTAGGTACATCTCGTAGAGCTCCTTCGTGGTCGTCGCGTCCTCGGGGCTCTTGTCGGGCCTCCACCTTATGAACCTAGGGAACCTGATCGATATGCCCGCGCCCGGCTTGACCCAGCCGTGGCAGCACGTGTGTATGGGACTGAGCGTCAGCTCGGAGCCTATGATCTCGGCCACGAGCGCCGGCTCGACCCAGACGTCGGGCTTCATCGTGCTGTCGACCCGGGGGGGCTTGGAGCTCCTTATGTAGGGGGCGAGGAGCTCGTCGAGCTTCTCCAGGTCCTCGTCGGTGAAGCCGCTGCCCACCTTGCACACGCTCTTGAACGTCCCCGTCTCGGGGTCGTAGGCGGCCATGAGGAGGGCGCCGAACTTGCCGCCGCGGCGGCCCTTGCCGTAGAACGCGCCTATGACGACCAGGTCGACGCTGTCGGCCATCTCGCTCTTGTAGTCCCTCTTGTACTTGATCCACAGCCAGCCGCGGGCGCCAGCCTGGTATATGCTGCGGTCGTGGAGCGCCTTGGCCATGACGCCCTCGGCGCCGTCCTCCACAGCCCTCAGGAAGAACTTCTCGAGCTCCTCGGCGCTGTCGGTCACCATCCCCTCGGCGAGCCTCCACCGCTCGGTCTGGACCACGATCCTCTCGAGCACCCTGCGCCGCTCGGGCAGGGGCTTAACGGTTAGGTCCTCGCCGTCGACGTACAGCGCGTCGAACAGGAACACGGCGACCGGTATCTCCCTCATCACCGCATATACGTCGTGCTTCCTCCTCCGGTGCATCAGCACCTGGAACGGCTTGAGCTCGCCGGTCTCCGGGTCTATGGCGACTATCTCTCCCTCGACTATCGCCTCCTCCGCCCTTATGTTCTCCCTGGCCATCTCCACGACGTCCGGGTAGGCGTGCGTTATGTTCTCTAGCCTCCTCGAGAAGATCCAGACCTTGTCGCCCTTCTTATGGATCTGCGCGCGCTCGCCGTCGTACTTGTACTCGACGAGGGCCCGGCCGCCCAGCTTCTTCATTATCTCGGCCGCGTCGCTTAGCCTCTCGGCCAGCATGGGCCTTATCGGCACGCCGACCTCGGGCTTGATCGCCTTGAGGGCCTCGATGCCCCTCTCGGCGAGGATCCTGGCTATCATGCCCAGGTCCGCCCTGAGGTTGTACGCCCTCTCGACGACTGGCTTCATGGCCGCGCTGCCGCCGAAGACCACCGCCAGCGCCTCGACTATCGTGGCGTCGCCCACGCCCAGGCGGAGCCTGCCCTCCACGAACCTGGCTATGTACTTCGCCTCCTTGGGCTTGGCCTCGGAGAGCAGGGAGGCGAGGAGCTTGAGCTTGATCTCGCGGCTGCCCTCGCCGGTAGCGAACGCTATCCTCGCGAGGGTATCGTACACCCTCTCCACGGTGAGGCCCTCGGCCGCCCTCCGCTGCGCCTCGGGGATGAAGGCTAGCAGGCCGGCCGGCCTGGCCCCGCCCCGCTCCCTCTCCGCCTTGAGCCTCTCGATCGCCGAGCCGACGTCGCCCAGCCTCTTCGCCAGCGCCTCCACCCGGGACTCGGGCACGTGGAGCGCCAGCGACGCTGCCTTGATGAGCAGCTTCTCGCCGACCCCCAGCTCGGGGTAGCCCCTCCAGTCCGGCCACAGCTTACCCTGGAGGAAGTAGACCACCTTGTCTATCGACTCCTTGGGCGTCTTCTTGAACAGCTCGACCAGGTAGAGTAGCATCTGCGTCCTGGACGTCGTCCTCTCGAGGCGCTCGAACGTGTCCGCCAGCACGGAGAACTGCATCGGCACGGTTACCGCTCCCGAGTGGTTCTGCGGTGCCGAGCAGCCGCGTATAAGGCAGACCCGTCAACGCTTGGCGCGCCGCTCCCAGAGCCGCGCTATCTCGTCCACCACGAAGCCCCTCACCACCTCGACCCTGCCGCCACGCCTGACAACGACCTGGGGCTCGCCGGGCCTCACCCTGCCCACCACCTCGGCCTCGACGCCCAGGCGGCGCAGCCTCTCGACGGCCTCCTCGGCGGCCTCGGGCGCGGCGACGGCAATGAGGGCGCCGCTGCTGATGAGCTTCAGGGGGTCGACGCCGGCGGCCTCGGCGACCGCGCGCACGGGCTCGGGGACCGGTATCCTCTCGGCGTCCACCTCTATGGTCTTCCGGGACGCGTAGGCCAGCTCGTAGAGCGCGCCCAGGACGCCGCCCTCCGTGGGGTCGTGCATGGCGTGCACCAGGTCGGCTATCGCCAGCGCCTCCCTCACAACGCTGACCTGCTCGGCCAGCCTCCTCGCCTCCTCCCTGACGCGCTCCGGGAGGCCCTCGACGAGCTCGGGGAAGTCGCTGACGATTATCGAGGCGCCCTCGCCGCCTACGTTCTTGGCCACGATCACGGCGTCGCCCGCCGAGACCAGGTGAGGGCCTATGAGCCTCTCAGCCAGCCCCATCACGGTAGCCACGACTATGGGCCTGTCAAGGCGGGGGGCCTCCTCAGTGTGGCCCCCCACGATGCTCACGCCTATCCTCGACGCAGCCTCGTGCACCTCCCTCGTTATGGTGTCGAGCACGCCTTCGTCGTAGCCCTCGGGGAGCAGCACGGTCACGCTCGCCCACCGCGGCCTGGCCCCCATCACCGCGACGTCGTTGGCAGCCACGTTGATGGCCAGCCAGCCGACCCTGCTGGCCGCCTCGGTTATGGGGTCGCTGTGCACCACGAGGTACCCGCCGCCAGGGAGCTCTATCACCGCCGCGTCCACGCCCACGCCGGGGCCGAGGCGGACGCTGGGGTCGGCGGCGCCCAGCCTCCTGAACACGTAGCGCTCGAGGAGCTCGAACCTCAGCTTGCCCACCACGGTCCCACCGCGAGCGGGGTCGGCTATGCGGGGCCCACCCATCCCGCCTCGCGGTCGTCCGCACCCCGGTCTCCGGGGTTGCTCCTCACCCCCCGCCCCCGCCCTCGCGCCAGAGCCTCCTAAGCTTCTCCACGTCGACCACCATGTAGGGCTCCCCCTCCATCTCTATGAACTCCTCCACCCCGTACTCGCGGAGCCTCTCCAGGCACTCCCTGCACCTCTTCAGCGCCTCCACGACGTCCATGAACCAGTAGTAGCTCGTGGAGCCGGCCTCGTACCTCCGCCATAGCCCCCGCAGCGCCATCCTGAGCTTCCGCTGGCCAGCCGCGCCGGCCATCGAGAGCACTATGTGGCCTCGGTCGCGGAGGTACCTCCGCAGCACCTCGACGAATATCTCGACGGGGTCCTCAGCCCCTCCCTCCCCCCGCGCCAAGAGCCTCCAGGACCTCCTTCCTACCCTTGACCTCGAGGAGGAGGGCTTTAGTGTCGTCTATGAGCCTGCGCGCCACGTCGACCTTGTGCCTGACGCCCGGGATCAGCGCGTCGGGGTACTCGAGCCCCCGCATCTCGTAGTAGATGGCCTCCATGAGGTCGAGCACCTTGTCGGCCAGCTCCACCTCACCGACCCTCATGAGGTCCAGTGCCAGCCTCCTCAGCTCGCCCACGACGTCGCCCATCCCCTGGAGGTACGACACCTCGTCGACGTCGAGCTCCTCGGGGGTGAGCAGCCGGCCCTCCACCACGAGGTGGTAGAATATCATGGCCTCGACGTACTCGGCGAGAGTGTTGTGCACGAGGCCGCTGTAGTAGAGGTAGGGGTCGCTGCGCGCGTGCTTGAGGAAGTCCTTGACGGCGCGCACCATCTCCTCCAGGTACGCCCTCGCCTCCTCTAGGCTGCCCCGGTGCAGGGCGTTGATGGTCCACCCCGAGAGCCTGGTGACGTCGCGGCTCCTCTTGATCATCTCGTCCCTCTCGCGCTCGCGCGTCGAGAGCTTCGAGTCGATGCTCGAGATCGCCCTCCTCAGCCTCGAGGCGACCTCGTCGAGGCGGACGCGCTTAAGGCCCTCCCACGCCCTCAAGCCACGCACCACCGACCAGCTCGACCAGCTTGGCGAGCTCCTCGTCTTTAAGCTTCTCCAGCCAGTCCGTGCAGCACCGCCCGCCCCGCTCGACGAGCTCCAGGGCCTCGCTAAGCGCCTCCTCGACGCCGGCCCTCGAGGTGTCGAGCTCGGCGCTCCTCTCGGGGAAGAGCTCGAGGGCCTCGCTCGCCACGACGCCCACGAGCTCCGCCTCGACGTTCTCGGCCACCTTGCGCCTGGGCCAGCCCCGGCGGCTGAGCCTCTCGTAGAGGGCGAGGGGGTGGCACCTCAGCACTAGCACGCGCTTGACCGAGTCCGCCACCGCCGCGAAGGGCTCCAGCCAGTGGGTCTCGAAGACCAGGCACCCGTCCAGCCCCCGGACCAGGCGCCTGAGCTCGGCTTCGAGCCTCCCCTCGTCTATGACGAAGCTCCTCCGCGAGGCGTCGTAGCCCAGCCAGAGCCCCCTCTCGAACAC
>WAQM01000053.1 GCA_015520245.1 Pyrodictiaceae archaeon | reverse complement strand
GTAGTACACCTTTAGGTCCTCGACCCTCAGCAGCTCCTCCCCCAACGTGGGGCCGCCTCCGGGCGCCAGCCGGGGGCCGGGGGCTGAAAAGCGGTCAGCGGGAGGCGGCCAGCCAGCACGCGACGCGGTGGCCGGGCCTGACCTCGACCAGCTCGGGCTCCCTGCTCCTGCACAGGTCCCTGACCTCCTCGGGTGCCGAGTCGAAGGCTACGCAGCGGGGCCTGAACCTGCAGCCCGGGGGCAGCTTGATGGCGCTGGTTACCTCGCCCTTGATCGGCACCTCGCGCAGCCTCAGCCTGTTCTCGGGCTCCGGCTCCGGTATCGCGGCCATGAGGGCCCTCGTGTAGGGGTGGATCGGGTTCCTGACGAGCTCGTCGGCGTCCGCCTCCTCGACTATCCTGCCAAGGTACATGACTGCTATCCTGTCGCACACGTGCCTCGCCAGCGCCAGGTCGTGGGTTATGAAGAGCTGGGCCAGCCTGAAGCGCTCCCTAAGCTCGTTCAGCACCTCGAGGACCTCGGCCCTTATCGACACGTCGAGCATCGAGACCGGCTCGTCGGCGACGAGGAACCTGGGGTTGAGGAGTATCGCCCTGGCTATGGAGACCCTCTGCCTCTGGCCGCCGCTCAGCTGGTGCGGGTACTTCTCCATGAACTCCTCGGGGGGCGTCAGCTTCACCGCCTCGAGGGCCTTGGCTATGATCTCGGCCCTCTCCTCCCTCGTGGAGCCCACACCGTGTATCACGAGCGGCTCCTCGAGTATGTCGTAGACCTTCATGCGGGGGTCGAGGCTGCCGTAGGGGTCCTGGAACACGATCTGGAGCTCCCTGCGCAGGGGCTTCATGTGCTTCTCCGGCACCCGGTAGATGTCGACGACGCCGTCGCCGACCACGGCCTGGGGCGCGGCCTCGGCGACGCGCTCGAACGCCTTGCGGCTCGGCCTGAAGAGCACCCGGCCGCTGACCACGGCGCCCTCGACGAGCCTTATGAGGGCCCGGCCGGTCGTCGTCTTGCCGCAGCCGCTCTCGCCAACCAGGCAGTATATCTCGCCCGGCCTGATCTCGAAGGTGACACCGTCCACGGCGTGGACGAAGAGCTGGGGCCTCCTCATCACGACGTCCAGGAAGCTCCTCCTGACCGGGTACCAGACCCTCAGCCCCTCCGCCCTGATCACGAACTCGGGCATGGCCTCACCTCCTCCTCAGCCTCGGCTCCACCACGGTCTCGAGGGCGAGGCCCAGGAGGACGAAGGCGAGGGACGTGAGCGCTATCAGCACGCCCGGCGGCAGTATCCACCACCAGATCCCGTAGCTGCCCCCGCTCCTGACGTAGGCCTCGGCGTCGGCGAGCATCCTGCCCCAGGTGGGGAGGCCGTGGTGGATCCCCAGCACGCTCAGCCCGGCCTCGATCAGTATCGCGGTCGGGACCGAGAACACGAGGGTGGCCATGGCGTAGGGCACTATCTGGGGCACGATGTGCCTGAATATTATCCTCGCGTGGGACGCGCCCAGCGCCCTGGCGGCGTCGATGTAGGGCTCGGCCTTGATGCTCAGCGTCATGGACCTCACTATGATCGCGAGGCTGCCCCAGCCGAACACCACTATCACGCCTATGATGGCGAACAGCCTGTGCCACGGGCTGACGTCCATCTCCTGCAGCGCCACGCCCACTATGACGAGTATTGGCAGCAGCGGTATGTTGCCCAGCACGTCGACCGTCCTCTGTATCACCTCGTCTACCCAGCGCCCGTAGTAGCCGCTGACCACGCCCGCCACGAGGCCTATGACCACGCTGGAGACCGCGGCGAAGAACCCTATTAGCAGGGCTATGGGGAAGCCGTACAGCAGCCCCAGGTATATGTCGCGGCCCTTATCGTCCGTGCCCATGAGGCCGTACGCCGAGCCCTGCACCACCACCATCAGCTCCCGGACGCCGTAGCCCTCCTCCTCCACGAGCCTCTCGACCTCGCGCGCCGACACGCCGGGCACGGTGTAGACCAGGACCAGCTCCACCTCGTAGTCGCCCGTCAGCGGGACCATCCTGCCCTCCCTGAACGTGGCGAAGATGAGCGTGGGCCCGACGCCCTGGAGCCTTATCCTCTCGACGCCGTAGGCGCCGGCGAGCTGGTCGGCTATCGTCGGGGGGTCGGGCCTCTCGATGCCCCGGGCCGCCAGGTCCTCGAGGCTCCCCGTCGACGGCGAGTTGACGAGCAGCGTGAGCCCGTCAGGCCTCCTTACGAGCAGGTAGGGCGTCACCTGGATCCTAACGCCCTCCGGCGCCTCGACCTCGAGGTACTTGACGACCACGCCCTTGGGGAACGCCGGGTCCCTCAGCTCGTACTCCACGACGAACCTCTGCATGTAGCCGGCGGCGAGTATCGTGGCCCCCGTGCCGGGCAGCGTGACGTTGAGTACGCCGAGCCCGGCCTCGGTCGGCTCCTCGAACACCTCGACGACGTGGGGGGCGGTGGGGACGCCGAACAGCCTAACCCACTCCGGCTGGGCTAGCGGCGGGTTCACCTCCCAGTACGTCAGCTCCGCCATCCACCTGTCGGGGAAGTCGGGCGGCAGCACGATCAGCGCGTACACAGACATGGCGACCAGGAAGACCACGAGCGCGACCCCGAGCTTGCCCATCGTCTGGGCGAGCACCTCGGACATGATCGCGCGGAACCCGTGGAGCCTCTCGGCCACCGCCCCCACCCCTCAGTACCTCACCCTCGGGTCGAGGACCACGTAGAGGACCTCGAGGATGAACCTGGCGACCACGTAGACCAGGGTGGTGACGTAGACGAGGCCGAGTATCGTGGGGGCGTCGCCGGTCGAGATGGCGGCCCAGTAGAGGGACCCCATGCCGGGCCAGTCGAAGACGGACTCGGTGATGATGAACCCGCCTATGCTGCCGGCCAGCGAGAGGGCCACTATGGTGACGACCGGGCCCGCTATGACCCTCAGCACGTACCTCCTGACGATCAGCTTGTCCGGGAGCCCCTTGGCGTAGGCGACCGTGACGTAGTCCTCGCTGACGACCCTTATCGCTATGGCCCTGACGCTGTAGAGCCAGGAGCCGAGCAGGGCTATCACGACCGTGAGCACCGGGAGCCACGAGTACTCGACGAGGCCGGCGAGGGAGCCGAGCGGGTCCTCGAAGAACGAGTTGATGTACTTGATCACCGCGCGGTAGTTCGTGGGCGCCACGCCGAGGTGGTAGCCGAACACGAAGATGAAGACTATGCCCAGCCACCACACCGGCAGCGCGTTCATGACCGCCGCGTAGCCTATCGCGGCCCGGTCGAGGAGGCTGCCCCTCTTGTAGGCGATGAGGGGGGCCAGGCGCAGGGCTATCAGGGTGCATATGACCTGCGCTATGGTCAGCATTATCACGGTCCTCGGCAGGACTATGAGTATGGCCTCGCGGACGCTGAGCGGCAGCTGCTCGCCCACGATGTTGGCCACCTCCTCGCTGTTGACGTAGCCCAGGTCCAGCACGAGCGCCCGGAACGCCATCGGGAGCACGCGCTCGGTCCACGGCTTGTTCACGCCGTAGATCTCCTCAAGCAGCTTCCTCCTCTCCTCGATGAGCTTCGTCAGGTTGGCGCCGGTGATCTGCTGCTGGACCAGCTGCTGGCGGTAGGCCCTTATCTCGTTCTCGATTATCGCCTTGAGGATCTTGACGTCGTAGCCGGTGGCCCCTATGATGACGGCGGTGAGGAGCATGATGAGGACC
>WAQM01000052.1 GCA_015520245.1 Pyrodictiaceae archaeon | reverse complement strand
CCGCCCAGCCCCCGTGGGGGCCGCGGACCCACAGGTCTCGGACCACCAGCAGCGGGCGGCCGGGCCCGCGGCTGCGCCGGGGCCGGAGCGCCGTCAGCACCTCCTCCCCGACCATCATTCTGGCCAGGGCCCTCTCGTCGACCTCGCCCACCCGCGCCGTGCCCACGACCTTGCCCCGCCTCAGCACGGTCACCCGGTCCGCGACCTCCATGACCTCCCTCAGCTTGTGCGTGATCAGGATCACCGTCACGCCGGCATCCCTGAGCGCCCTCAGCGTCTTGAAGAGCTGGCGCGCCTCCAGCGGCGTCAGCACCGAGGTCGGCTCGTCGAGCACGAGCACGCGCGCGCCCAGCGCGAGCGCCTTGACTAACTCCACCCTCTGCTTGACGCCGACGGGCAGCGCGTCGACGTCCTCGTCGAGGGGGACCCGGAGCCCGGTCCTCTCCATCACCGCCTCGACCGCTGCGCGCACCTCCGCCATGCCGACCCGGCCCCGCACGGCCGCGAAGGCGAGCGCTATGTTCTCCAGAACGGTGAGGCCGGGTACAAGCGAGAAGTGCTGGTACACCATCGCTATGCCCTTGCGCAGGGCGTCGCGGGGGCTCGAGAAGGCGACGCGCTCGCCGAACACGCGCACCTCGCCGCGCGTCGGCCTTATCTCGCCGTATAGGATCCTCATGAGCGTCGTCTTGCCGGCCCCGTTCTCGCCGAGGAGCGCGTGCACCTCGCCCTGGCACGCGGTGAAGTCCACGCCCCTGAGCGCGAGGGTCCCGTCGGGGTAGAGCTTGACTATGCCCCTCATCTCGACCGCAGGGGGGTCGCAGCGCGGCACACGCCCCACCTTGGGGGCGGGGAAAAAGGCCGGGGCCCCGGGCTCAGTCAACGCTGCCCTTCTCGAGGGCGGCGTTCAGGTTGCCCCTCTCCAGCTCCTCGATTATGGCGCGGTACTCCTCGGGCGTCTTGGGGGTCTTGAACACTATCTTGCCGGTCCTTATCATCTCCTCGAGCTCCTTGACTATCTCCCAGGCCTCCTCGCTGATGTACCTCTCGCGGAGCTCCCTCACGATCCTGACCACGTCGTCCGGCGTCATGTCCTTAAGCTGGCCCGTCTCGGCGGCCAGCTCGGCGAACTCGCGCACGCCATCGAGGTCCCAGATGCCGACGCCGCCCTCGGCCAGGCCCAGGGTGTGGATGCCGCCCCTCCAGGTGCCCTCGACGACCATCTTTATGGCCATGTAGACGGCCACGTCGACCCTCTTGGCGCCGCTCAGTATGATGTGGTAGGGGTCGTACCACTCCTGGCTCGCGTCCTGGCCTATCGCGAACGCCTTACCGAACCCCTTCTCGTTCCACTCCCTCACAGCGTTGAACATGCCCACGTGAGTGAGCCCCGCCAGGCCGTATAGCACCTTGACGCCCTGCTCGAGGAGCTTGAGGGCCGCGTCGTACCCCGCCTTGGGGTCCGTGAACGTGCCCGTGTAGACCCAGTACAGCTCGACCTTCTTGCCGGTCACCTTCTCGTAGTACTTGGCGCCGAAGAGGTACCCTATGTGGAACTTCCAGAGCGGCGGTATGTCCATGCCCGCCACGGCGCCGATCTTTATCGGGCCGGTCAGCCCCTCCTCCTGCATCAGCCTGTCTGCTATCGCCGCGGCCAGCACGCCTATGAGCGCCGCGGCCTCCTGCTCCCGGAACAGTATGTCGACCTCGTTGGGCCTCACGACCCCCGTCGTGGCGTCAATCAACGCAAAGCGCTGGTTCGGGAACTTGTCGGCCGTCTTGTTCAGCGCGTCCGTCCAGAGGAAGCCGACGAGCACCAGCAGGTCGTACTCGCCGCTCCTGCTGAGCCTCTCCAGGAGGGGCACCATGTCGGCGAGGCTCTTGGGCGTCATGAACCTGACCTCGACGCCCAGCTCCTCCTGGGCCCTCATGGCGCCGAGCCACGCCATGTCGTTGAAGCTGAGGTCGCCGCGGCCGCCCACGTCGAAGAGAACGGCAACCCTGATCCTCTTCTGCTCCGGCGCGGCGGCCGGCGTGAGCGAAGGGG
>WAQM01000051.1 GCA_015520245.1 Pyrodictiaceae archaeon | reverse complement strand
CCGGACCTGACTGCGCAGAGGCGCATGGCGGCGGAGATACTGGGGGTCGGCGAGTCGAGGATCTGGATCGACCCCACGCGGATACAGGAGGTCGCCAACGCTATAACGCGGGAGGAGATAAGGCGGCTCATAAAGGAGGGCGTGATAAGAGTAAAGCCCGCCCATAGCCCGAGCCGCGGCCGCTGGCGCGAGAGGCACGAGGCTAAGAAGAAGGGCAGGCACCGCGGCCCTGGCAAGAGGAAGGGCGACAAGACGGCCAGGAGGGACCCCAAGGAGGAGTGGATGCACCGTATACGGAAGATCCGTAGGTACCTGCGGTGGCTTAGGGACCACGGCGTGATCGACAGGAGGACGTACCGCCAGCTCTACAAGTGGGCCAAGGGCGGCATGTTCCCGACGTTCTCGGCGCTGCAGAGGTGGCTAGAGGAGCACGGCTACATCAAGCGCTCGTCCTAGGCACCCCGCAGCCGCCTTCTAGGCCCACGGTCTCCAGGCTCATCAGCTTATTAGAGCCGCGTAGGCCGCAGGCCACACGCCAACGCGGGTTGGGAGTGGAGCGCCATGGCCCGCGGGCCGCGCTACAAGGTGCCGCGCCGCAGGCGGCGCGAGGGCAAGACCAACTACTACAAGCGCTACCGCATGATACTCTCGGGTAAGCCTAGGTTCGTCGTCAGGAAGACGAACAAGTACATCTGGGCCCAGGTGATCATCGCCAAGCCCCAGGGCGACATAACCGTGGCGGCCGCCCACAGCCGCGAGCTGGTGAAGCGCTACGGCTGGCTGGGTGGGACCAAGAACGTTCCGGCAGCCTACCTCACGGGCCTTCTCGCGGGGCTTAGGGCGCTTAGGGAAGGGATAACGCAGGCGATCATCGACATAGGGCTGCACAGGCCCACGCGCGGCGCCAGGGTCTTCGCAGCCCTCAAGGGCGCCCTCGACGCGGGGCTGGAGATCCCCCACAGCGAGGAGGTGCTGCCTTCGGAGGACCGCATCCGGGGCGAGCACATAGCCAGGTACGCGGTCATGCTGGAGTCGCAGGACCCGGAGCTCTTCAAGAGGAGGTTCTCGCTCTACCTGCAGCGGGGCCTCCACCCCAAGGACCTGCCGTCGCACTTCGAGGAGGTCAAGCGAAAGATACTAGAGGACTACCGCGATGTCCTCGAGAAGGTGCGAGGGGGTGGGTGATGGCGAGCGCCTACGACACCAGCGTGGAGGTGGAGTGGCAGCCGAGGACGCTAGTCGGCAAGCTGGTCAAGGAGGGCAAGATACGTAGCTTGGCGGAGATCTTCGAGCGTAACCTGCCGATCCTCGAGCCCGAGATAGTCGACTACCTCATAGGGCCCGAGCTCAAATACGAGACGGTCGACGTGACCCTGGTCCAGAAGATGACGGACGCTGGCCGCATCAACAGGTTCAGGGTGGTCGTGGTGGTGGGCAACGAGAACGGCTTCGTGGGGGTGGGCCAGGGCAAGGCCAGGCAGTTGCGCGTGGCGATCGAGAAGGCTATTAGGAACGCGAAGCTGAACATAGCCCCCGTCCGCCGGGGGTGCGGGAGCTGGGAGTGCCTCTGCACGGAGCCTCACAGCGTGCCCTTCACCGTCCGCGGCAAGTGCGGCAGCGTCGAGGTCGTGCTCAAGCCGGCGCCCCGCGGGACGGGCCTGGTGGCGGGCGACGCGGCGAAGGTCGTGCTTAGGCTGGCCGGCGTGCGTGACGTGTGGAGCTTCACCAAGGGCGAGACCAGGACCACGATAAACTTCGTCAAGGCGACGTTCAACGCGCTCAAGCAGACCTATAAGCTCGTCACGCCCAGCGACTGGGCCTAACCCGCCGGGGTGACGCCGGGTGTCCGTGGCGCAGGAGGCTGCCGCGGCGCCGGCGGCCCAGCCCGTCAGGCTCTACGCGATAATAAGGATCCGGGGCAGGGTCGGGGTCCCGCCCGACATACGCTACACGTTGGCGCTGCTGCGCCTGCACCGGAAGTTCCACTGCGTGCTCTACCCCTCCACGCTGCCGGGCATAGACGGCATGCTCCACAAGGTCAAGGACTGGGTCACGTGGGGCGAGATAGATCGCGAGACCCTCATCCTGCTGCTCAGGCACAGGGGTCGCGTGCCTGGTGACAAGCCGCTGACCGACGAGTACGTCCGCGAGAAACTAGGCCTCCAGGGCGGCATCGAGGAGCTCGCAGATAAGCTGCTGCGCGGCGAGATAATGCTCCACAAGCTTAAGGACCGTGCCCGCAAGACCTGGATAATAAAGCCTGTGTTCCGGCTCCACCCGCCACGCGGGGGCTTCCGCGGCAGCATTAAGAAGCCCTACGGGGCTGGAGGCGAGCTAGGTTACCGGGGCCCGGCCATAAACGAGCTGATTAGGCGTATGCTGTAGGGAGGGGTGGGCTCATGGTAGTCAGGCGCGAGAAGAAGAGCCGTAAGCTCCGCGGGCGCACCAGGACCATGGGCTGGGGGCGCATAGGCCAGCACAGAGGTAGCGGCAGCCGTGGTGGCTTCGGCGCCGCCGGCATGCACAAGCACATGTGGAGCTGGGTGGTGAAGTACGCTCCGTCGTGGTTCGGCAAGCACGGCTTCAACAGGCCACCCGAGCTGGTGGTTAAGCCCAGCGAGATAAACGTTGGGGAGGTCGCTGAGAAGCTCGACGAGTGGATAAGGGAGGGTCTGGTCAAGCTCGAGGGCGGCGTGCCCGTGGTGGACCTCACCAAGCTCGGTTACAACGTGCTGCTGGGCCGCGGCCGCATCGACAGGCCGGTCAAGATCATCGTCCCGCGGGCCACTGAGAAGGCCATCAAGAAGGTCGAGGCAGCGGGCGGCGTGGTCGTGGTCCTCGAGAAGCAGGAGGAGGGTGGCGAGGGCGGCGAGCAGGCCTCGCAGTAGGGTTTTATCTGGTGTCCTCGTAGGCGGTAGCCGGCGGCAAGGTATGAACGTGCTAAGGCTGCTGGCGGCCTTCGCACGCTACATACCGTCTGTCGAGAAGCCCGCCCGGAGGCCTCCCCTGCCCACGAGGCTCGCCTGGACAGGGCTCGTTGTCGTTCTCTACCTCATAATGACCGAGATACCGCTGTACGGCACGATAAGGGTGGCTGGCCAGGAGCAGGTCATGACGGTGACGTTGTACAACCTGCTCCTAGGCACGAACATCGGTAGCCTGATGACGCTCGGCATAGGACCCATGGTCACCGCCGGCATCGTGCTCCAGGTGCTGGTTGGTGGTGGCTTCCTCAAGCTCGACCTAACCAAGCCTAGCGACCGCAAGCTCTTCATGGACGCCCAGCGTACCCTGACCCTCATCTTCGCGCTAGTAGAGTCGAGCGCATACGCCGTGGGGTGCGCCTTCTGGCGCACGCTGGGCGGCGGCTTCGGCGGTTGCCCCGCGACGGTGACCGACCGCGTGCTCGTCGTGGCCCAGCTCATGTTCGCGACCCTGATAATCATGTGGTTCGACGAGCTGACCCAGAAGGGCTGGGGCATAGGCTCGGCGCTCAGCATGATCATAGTGGCGGGCGTCGCCAAGGGCATAGCGTGGCAGCTGGCCGGCGTGACGCCGGTCGAGGGAGGCTACTACGGCTGGCTCGCGCACTTCGCGTTAACGGGCGATCCCGCCGTGCTCAGATACGCCCTGCCCGACCTCGTGGGCCTCTTGGCCACGGTAGGCACGATAGTGCTCCTGGTCTACCTCCAGTCGATGAAGGTGTTCATACCGGTAACGAGCCCCCGCTACGGCGGCATAAGGAGCAGGATCCCGCTGAACTTCATCTACGTGACCAACATACCGATCCTGTTCGTCGCGATCCTCGTGGCCGACATACAGCTGCTAGCTTCCATGTTCGCCGGGCTGCTCGGCCCCACCCACCCCATCACTGTGGCCACCGCGACGCTGTACGAGTACATCCGGCCGCCCCACGGCATCCTCGAGTCGGTGAGCGACCCGCTCAGGCTGGTGACATTTACGGTAGCGTGGCTCGCCCTCTCAGTGGTGTTCGGCTTCATCTGGGTCGAGATAGCGGGTCTGAACCCGCAGAAGCAGGCCGAGAACCTGATCAAGTCGGGGCTCGAAGTGCCAGGGCTACGGCGTAACCCGAGGGTGCTCGAGTCCATGCTCGCTCGCTACATCTACCCGCTAACGGTGATAAGCTCGCTCATCGTGGGCGCGATAGCCGTCGTGGCCAGCATCCTAGGCGCGTACGGCTCGGGCTCGGGCCTGATACTGCTCGTCGGCATCCTGCAGAACTTCTACACGATACTGAGCTACGAGAGGACGCTTGAAATGTACCCGCTGCTGCGCAGGATCGTGGAGGGCGCCTAGCCTTGGCGCCCCGCAACCCCTTCATCACAGTCGTCGTGACGGGAGTGCCGGGGGTGGGCAAGACCACGGTTCTGAACCACGTGGTCGAGCTGGCGCGCGCCGAGGGGCTGCGCGTGCTCGTGCTGAACTTCGGCGACTTCATGCTCGAAGAGGCCAGGAGGAGGGGCCTCGTCGAACACCGTGACCAGATGAGGCACCTACCCCTGAGACGTCAGCTGGAGCTGCAGGAGTACGCAGCCGAGGCCCTCATCAAGGCGGCCGCGGCGAGGCTGGGGCCGGAGGGCTACCTGCTCGTTGACACCCACGCCATAGTGAAGACTCCTACCGGGTTCTGGCCAGGGCTCCCCAGGCCCGTGGTGGAGAAGCTGAGGCCGGACAGCATAGTGGTGATAGAGGCGCCGCCCGAGCAGGTGGTGGCGCGCCAGGCCCGCGACACCGGCAGGGTCCGTAAGGACGTGGCAGACGTCGACACCGTTAGGGAGATGATGGCCATGGCCCGGGCGGCGGCCGTGGCAAGCGCCGTGCTCGTGTCGGCAAGCGTCTACGTGGTCGAGAATCCGGAGGGCAGGGCGCGCGAGGCGGCCCAGAGGATCCTGGAGCTCCTGCGCGGCTTGAGGTGAAGGGGGTGGCGGAGCCGACGCTGGTCCTCCTAGCGGCCGTCGCCGGCTCCCTGGTCGTGGCCGACGTCGCGTTCACACTCACGCCCGTGTACCCCGATTACGTCGCCGCGAGGCTGGGATTCGAGTACCTAGTCGCCGAGGCGAGGGCTCTATCACACGCGAGGGACAAGAGGTCCGAGCGGAGGCGCCGCAAGATAATGCCCAAGCTCGAGGAGGCTCGCCGCAGGCTCTCGCGGTACAGCCTGCTGAAGCTCCTCCTGGTGCTGCCCCTCTACGCGGCGACGGCGTTCGTAAGCATGTCGCAGCCCATAGCTATGCCCGTGGCCTGCTGCGTCCCCGTCATCGCCCATGAGGTCGAGGGCCTCTGCCTCACGACGGGCCCGATGCTCGTGGCCCTCGCGTACATAATGCTTCTGCCGATGGTCCAGGAGAGCCCCCTGTTAATGCTAATGCTTAAGAGAGGTTGGGTAGAGGGTGTCGCACAGCGCCTGGAAAGGTGGTAAGCCGTGCCCAGGCCGGCGCTGCGCACGCGGTCGCGCAGGCGCGTGTACGTCCGCACGCCGGGCGGGAGGACGGTCGTCCACTACGAGAAGCGGAGGCCGGGGCCAGCGCGCTGCGGCATGTGCGGCCGCCCGCTAGCCGGGGTGCCCAGGCTGAGGCCGGTTGAGCTCCGGAAGCTACCCAAGACCAAGAAGAGGCCCGAGCGGATGTTCGGCGGCGTGCTGTGCCCCGACTGCTTGACGAAGGTCCTCAAGAGGACCGTGCGCGAGCAGGT
>WAQM01000050.1 GCA_015520245.1 Pyrodictiaceae archaeon | reverse complement strand
GGTCCACGGGGGTGGCAGGCTGGTAGACGACTACTCAAGGGCGATGGGCATCGAGCCGCGCTACGTCGTCTCGCCGAGCGGGGTGAGGAGCAGGTTCACCGACGCCCGCAGCCTCGAGGTCTACGTCATGGTCATGGCGGGCCTGGTCGCCAAGAGGGTCGTCGGCCGGCTAGTCGCGCGCGGCGTGAGGGCCGTGAGCGTCGCCGGCCCGGACTGCCAGCTGCTGAGTGCGCGCAGGAAGGAGAGGATCGTGGTGATCAACGAGCGCGGCCGCCCGCAGGTCGTCGACGGAGGCTACACCGGCTCGATAACTTCGGTGAACGTCGAGTGCCTAGCCACGCTGCTGAAGGCCTTCGACGTGGTTGTGGTGAGCCCTGTCGCGATGGCCAGCGACGGCACCCTGCTCAACGTAGACGGTGACCAGGCCGCTGCCGCGCTAGCTGCCGCCGCGAGGGCCGAGGCGCTGGTCATGCTGACAGACGTCGAGGGCGTCATCATCGACGGTAGGGTTGTGCGCGAGCTCCGGGCCAGCGAGGCCGAGAAGCTGGCGCTCAGGGTGGGCCCAGGCATGAATAGGAAGCTGCTAATGGCCGCGCGGGCAGTGAGGGGCGGCGCCCGGCTGGCCGTGATAGCCCCTGGCCTGGGCGGCGAGCCCGTCTCGTCCGCGCTCCGTGGCGAGCGCGGGACCCGTGTGCTCCCGTGACGGGAAAAAGACGCGGGTCACGCGGCTATGACGCCGATCTGGCGCAGCCACTCTAGGAGCCGGTGGTACGCGACTATCCTCGCAACGTTCTTGGCGTTCCTCGGGCCCGGCTTCTTCATGAAGAACGCGTTGACCAGGTAGGAGGTGCCGCGGATCCCCCTGTCGAGCAGGGCCTTGCTTATCCTCGCCAGGTCCACCAGGAGCCCGGCGAGCGCGGGGCTATCATTTATTCTCATGCTGATGAAGATCTCGTCCTCCATCTCGTTGAAGGTCTTCCAGGCTATGTGCATCGCCACGTACTTCTTGTCGCCCAGCGGCTCGAGGTAGCCTGTCGGCTTGATGTAGTGTGGAGCGTCGTAGCCGAGTATGTCCTCAACTATGCTGCTCTTCGTCTTCTCCTTCATCAAGTTCCTCTCAGGCACTGTCAGGGCCAGGAAGTCCGTGTTGCCGCCGATGTTGAACTGCACCACGAACTCCACGTGCCTGTTGCGCTCGGCCAGGTGCTCCAGCAGGTCCGCCGTGAGGGGCGTGGCGCCCGTCGCCCCATCGTCGCCCAGCACCAGGCTGTTGGCCCTCTCGTAGAGCTCCACGAAGGCGTCGTCGTTGGCCAGCGGCGACGGTATCACGTTGACAAACGACACGCTACGCCTCGACTCCAGCGCGTGGCGCGCCACAGCGTAGGCGTAGATCTGGCTCGCGCTGAACCTCGCGAAGTCGCCCGCCTTGACCGCGGCCTCGAGCTGCTCGAGGCTGTTGAATGGCTCGCCGCGCTCGGTAGTTATTGTGTTTATCACCACGTCCGGCTTCAGCTCGTCCAGCTCATCGACCAGCCTGTCGATCGCCCTCGCCACGCTCCCCAGTTCATCCTCGAGGCCGCGAGCGCGGAACGGCAGTCCCGCCAGACTGCCCGCGTGAATGCCCCGCCGCACGGGGACCTCGCGGAGCGTCTCGGGCACCGGGAGCGTACCCCCGAGCGTCTCCCGGGCCACGTCGTAAACCGTCTTACCCACCTTGGCCTCGTCGACGTCGTAGGACGCAACGATCTCTATGTCTTCGATCGCGTACGGCATCTTGTACTTAGCGAAGGGTACGCCGTAGGGCTTTATCTCTCCCTGCTTCAGCCTCTCGACGCCCACAGCGAAGTGCGTGGCCACGAGGCCTTGCCCTAGCAGCACCACCCTTACGCGAGGCATGGTATGGGCTCACCCCACACCCTCCGGGTCACGTGCGTCGCGCACGGTATGGGCTACGCGTGGGACTCCGAGCGCATCTGCAGGGCTAAAAGATCGCGAGCCCGCACTCCATGGGGTAGGGGGCTTCTGCGGGAACCGGCCAGGTGGGAGGTTTAAACCCTTTCTTTCTGCTCCGGCTCAACGTAGTTCACGTAGGCGTCCACGAGCTTAGCTAGGACGTAGCCATGGCTCAGCACCGTGATGGTGATGAGGGTCTCCAGCGGAGCGCCGAACAGTGCTCCGAGGAATACTACGAAGAGCCTGACGTCGCGAGAGGCGAGCTGGGGGACCACACCGATCAGTGCCGGGTGCCTCCCGAGGCTAGCCTCGCCGCGGGCGTGGAGGTAGCTGACCATGATGTCGCCCGCCAGCGCGGCCAGCGCCAGCAGCACCAGGGGCGGGCTAGGCCCGTGGACCGTCATGGCGTAGTAGGCTAGCCCCCCGATCACGGCCGCGTCGGCGTAGCGGTCGAGAAGCGCGTCGAGGAACGCGCCCCGCCGGCTCGCGCGGCCCGTAACGCGCGCGAGCTCGCCGTCCACCCCGTCGAGCACCGAGGACAGCTGGACGAGCGCCCCGCCCAGCCAGTGGGGCCCCACAGCCAGCAGGTAGGCCGCTGCGACAGCCACGGCGAAGCTCAGCAGCGACACCTGGTTGGGCGTGACCGGGATCCTGTACCTCACGATCATCATGGTCAGAGGCCACGATAGCCTCCGGTTGAGGTAGCGGGCCACCGGCCCGTCGGTCGGCTTCGAAGCTGGGTGCGCCAGGGCGCTCACCTCCTCAGCTCCCGGAGCACCTCCTCGAGGACAGCGCGGGTGCGCCCTGCCAGCAGCTCGTAATAGTCGGTGTCGCTATCGACGTCCGTCCACGGCAGGCCGCTGACCTCGACGACTCGCACCGTGGATGTGCTGGCCAGCAGCATCACGACGTCGCTGAGGCGTAGCTGCGCGCCGGCGTCAGCCAGTACCGCCTCGACGTGGGACCTGCTGAACGCGAGCACGCCGACGTCCACGTAGTGGTAGGGCCGGACGCCCTTGCCTATCCTCACCACCTTGCCCCCGGCCGCGACCTCGATCCTCGTGGCCTCCTCGCGATCGACGTAGTAGGCGTAGGCATCGCCTCCAACGAGTGCTGCAGCGTCCGAGGCCGCCGCCGCGCCGATAACATGCGTCACTATCGACGGGTGGAGCACGTGGTCGCTCATCGTCACGAGCACCTTGTCCGACTCGACGCTGCTTAGGGCCAGGGCGAGACTGAACCCGTTCTCGCGCCACCAGCACGGGTTCACCACCGTGACCACGTCAAGGCCGAGTCTCCACCCCTCCTCCTCGACGTGCCTCGCCGTCTCGGGCGCGACAACGACGTGCACGCGCCGCGCGCCGGCGTGCCTAAGCACGTCCAGCACCAGGCCTACCAGCGTGAGGCCGCCGCCGAGCTCGAGCAGGGGCTTTGGCCTCCCGCCTGTCCCTCGAAGCCTAGTCCCGAGGCCGGCGGCGAGCACCACGAAGTCAAGCACGCCCGCACACCTGCCCTACCCTGCCAGCAGCACAGCCGCCGCCAGCGCCGCGAGCAGCGCGATGTACGCTAGGCCCCGGCCGGGCGAGGGCGTCCCAGCCCTTAGCCACTTCGATGCCGCCGAGCCTAGCGCAAGCGCAGCGAGGAGCGCCAGCCCCGCGGCCGCGAAGCCGGCGGGACTGAGCCCGACCCCCTTCACAGCTATGGCGAGGGCGATGGCTGCCATGCCTATCGAGGCCATGAGCGCCGCCAGCGCCGCGCTGCTCACGCGCATGAGCGCCGCGGACCTCTCTTGGGCGCCCCAAACCCGGAGTCGCCCGGCCACGCGAGCGGCTATAAAAGAGCTTGGCGCTCTTCAACCCTAATATACCCCCGGCGCGCCCCCGAGGAGGCGGACCCTATCACGCCACCATGTTATAGGAGCCCCTCACCCCAAGCCCGGTTCGTCCTCGCCCGGCAGGGTGTTAGGATGGAGGTTAGGCGCGCCCTGTACTGCCCGCTCTGCGGGCGCGCGTACGAGGACACCGGTAAGCCCACCAGGTGCGAGAGGTGCGGCTCGCCTCTCGTGGTCGGCTACGACGCGCCCACCTCAACCATCCGGAGGCTGCTGTGGGAGTCGAGGCTGAGGTTCGAGCGGGGCGTCTGGTCCTTCTTCCCGCTCCTGCCAACGCGCCAGCCCGGCCTAAGCCTCGGCGAGGCTTGGACCCCGATCCTTAGGGCCGACAGGCTCGGCGAGAGGCTGGGGGTTAGGAGGTTCTTCCTGAAGAACGAGGCGTGCAACCCCACGGGCTGCTTCATAGACCGCGGCTCCGCTGTTGAGCTCGAAAGGGCCGTCGAGGCCGGCGCGAGGAGCGTCGTCGCCGCCGGCCTCGGCGACCTAGTGTCGTCCGTGGCGGCCTACTCGGCCGCCTACGGCGTCCAGGCGTCCGTGTACACCAAGAGGGGGGTCGAGGCCAGCAAGCTCTACAGCATCGTGCTCCGGGGCGCCTCCCCCACGCTCTCCCAGAGCGTGGAGAAGGCTGTGGAGCGGGCGTCACGGGTAGCGGACGCCAAGGCTGTGCACCTCATCCTTCCCTACTCGCCTGGCCTGCTCGAGGGCTACCGCACCCTGGTCTACGAGATCGTGTCCTACGGGCTCACACCCGACGCGCTACTCGTGCCGGTCGGCGACGGCCTGCTCGCGCTATCGATATGCAAGGCGCTCAGCGAGCTGGAGGATGTGGTCAAGGACCTGCCGCGGGTGATCGGGGTGAGGGTTGAGGGCGGCGGCAGCGAGGTCGGGCTGTCCGAGCTCGTCGTCGAGAGGCCCCTCGCGCTCGACGTTGTGAGGAGGCTCGTGGCCAAGCGCGGCGGCGCGATCATCGAGGTCAAGCCGTCCAGGGTCTACCGCGCGCTGGGCGTGCTCGCGTCGACTACGGGCATAGTCGCGGACCCCGCGGGCGCCGCTAGCGTCGCCGCCGCCTGGCAGCTAGCGGAAGAGGGGTCCATAGACCGCGGCGAGTCCGTGATCGCCCTGGTCACAGGTGGCGGTAGCCGCGACCCCCTGCTCCTCCTCGAGGCCGTGAGGGCGTGGCCCGAGGCCTCCAAGGCGCTTATGAGCCTCGACGAGTCGGTGCCGGTGCTGAGCAAGGCCAAGAGGCGGATCCTCGAGATACTCGCCGAGAAGGGCACGATGCACACCTACGCGATATGGAAGCAGCTGCTGAGCGAGGGCATCAAGCTCAGCCTGGCCACCGTGCACCAGCACGTGAAGAGCCTGGAGGCTGAGGGCCTCATAACCCAGGTGGGGCGCGAGGGCAAGAGGATACTCTACGCGCTGACAACACGCGGCTATGAGGTGCTCAGGCAGAGCCAGTAGCGAACCATAGTAATAAAGGGGTCCCCGCGGGATATCCAGGTCTGGGCGAGCGACTAACCTATTGTAACCCAGCCTTGAGGGGGGTGGGAGGCGGTGAGGAGTAGGCTGACCCTCGTCGCGGTCGCCCGGAGGGTCCTCGCCCAGGAATGAGGTTAGCGCCGGCCCTGCACCGCGCGATCGCCGCCGCGCTAGCCGTCCTCTTCGCGTATAAGGCCGTGGAGGAGGCGCACATCGACCCGGTATGGACCCTAATATACGTGCTCATAGGGTTGGAGTACGCGCTCGACGCCTTCCACGGCTACGCGCTGAAGAAGCCCGGGAAAGCGGGTGCCAGCGCTTAGCGCGTCACGCCCTGCCGAGCCTACGCTTGAGCCTCTCTATGAGCACCGGCACGAACTGGTAGAGGTCCGCGACGACGCCGTAGTCGGCGTACTGGAATATGGGCGCGTTCTTGTCCTTGTTGACGGCCACTATGACCTTGCTGTCCATGGCCGCGGCCATGTGCTGGGGCGCCCCCGAGATCCCAATCGCTATGTAGAGCCTCGGCCTTATCCTCTTGCCCGAAATGCCGATCCACCTATCCTCGCTGAGCCACCCGTAGTCAGCCGCGATGGGCCTGGTGCAGCCCACGACGCCGCCCAGTAGCGACGCCAGCTCCTCGGCCATCTTGAGGTCCTCCTTCCTCCTGAAGCCCCTGCCGACGCCAACCACCACCTCGGCCTCCTCTATGTTGACCGCCTCCCTCGCCTTCTCCCTCACCTCTACGACCCGGTAGGCCGTACCGGGCAGCTGCGCCTCGACGAGCTCCGCGCCCACCTCGCCCTCGTAGCCCCACCTACGCAGCTGTATCGTGAGTGCGGCCGGCCTGGTCACCTTCAGTACCGCCCTGCACCTGCCGCCCAGCACAAGCCTCACGAGGTCAAGCGTCCCGTCGGCGCCCACTCTAGCCTCAATAACCTCCGTGACCACTGTCTCTTATACACATCTCCGAGC
>WAQM01000049.1 GCA_015520245.1 Pyrodictiaceae archaeon | reverse complement strand
GGGGGAGTTCGTCGAGGCCGTGGCGGGCTACGCGAGGGAGGTCGGGGCCAGGAGGGTCGTGGTGCACTCCACGGTCGCCCCCGGCACCACCAGGGCGCTCCACCGCGAGCTCGGCGTCACCGTGGCCTACAGCCCGGTGAGGGGCAGGCACCCGAGCCTCAAGAGGCACATGCTGTTCTGGCCCAAGTGGGTGGCCACCCTGCCCCCCTCAGACGCCGGCGCCGTGGCCGAGCACCTGCGGTCGATGGGGTTCCCGGTCAGGGTGTGCCGCTGCGAGCCCGAGTCCCTGGAGCTGGCCAAGCTCTGGGAGACCGTCTACAGGGCCGTGATGATAGCCGCGTGGCAGGAGCTGCACCGGTACGCCAGGCGCGTCGGCGCCGACGTGAGGGTCGTCGCGGAGTTCGTGGCCGAGGTGCACGAGGTGCTCCGCGACAGGCCGGTCTACTACCCCGGCGCCATCGGCGGCCACTGCCTCGTACCCAACGTCGAGATCATGCTCTCGGTGGGGCCCAGCAGGCTGCTGGAGGCCGTCCTCGAGAGCAACAGGGAGAGGGAGAGGGAGCTGAGGGAGGACCCCCAGCTCGCCAGGGAGGTAGAGGCCGTGATGGAGGTGTGGAGGAGGCTCACGCCCGCCTGGTACTACGAGTAGCTCGGCATCCCCGCTGTCCTCACCGCCCGCGCTCGGTCCTTCCAAGCCTCCTCAGCGCAGCGGCTTTCTACGGCCGCTCGAAGGCTAATCAGCGTATCGCGGCCTAAGCCGTGGGGAAACGGTCTTTTCCCTACGGGCCCCCGACGTAGGGCGGCTCGGCCGCGGCAGGCCGGCCGCCCGGCCCCGGCGGGGAGGAATGGTAGCTTGGCCGGCGCCGCGCCCGGGTACAAGCTGCTCAGCCGCTCGGGCGTGCTCCGCGTCCTCGTGATACTCTACGAGCACGGCTCGATGCCCGTGCACAGGCTGCCGCGCTACGGCATAGGCGTGGGCACCGCCTACAGGAGCGCCAGGGAGGCCGCCATGCTGGGGCTGGCGAGGCTCTACCAGTGCGGCAGCAGCACGTGCATCGAGCTGACCGAGAAGGGGAGGAGGGTCGCCCACCACCTGGTCGAGGCGATCAAGGCCGCGTACGACGGCGTCGAGGGCGGGCTAGCGGGCCAGCCCTAGCTCCTCGGCGAGGCGCGCCGCGTAGGCGCCGAGGAGCCTCGTCTTCTCCAGCGCGTAGCGGAACGGTATGAGGTCGAGCCACGCGCTCGTCGTGACCACCACGGTCCTGGCGCCCGAGCCCTCGAGGGCCCGGAGCGCGGCCTCCACGAGCCCCCTCACGCGGCCGTAGTCGTCGCGGTAGATGTTCCTCGCCTGCACCACGCCGAGCCCCACGGCGGGCCAGGGGGCCCCCTCGCGCCTCAGGAGCTCCAGGGCCGCCTCCGGGGCGTCAACGACGTCGAGGACGAGGCCCCCCACCTTCACCTCGGCGAGCTCCCGGTAGACCTCGGGGGCCGGCGGCCTGTACGGCACCGCGATCCTCACCCTGCCGGACGCGGCCTCGCTTATGCGGGCGTAGACCTCCCTCAGCTCCCTCACCTCCTCCGGCCTCGCGTCGACGTCCCCCAGGGCGGGCTCGTCCAGCTGCACGACCTCCGCCCCGGCCTCCACCGCCGCGCGGGCCTCGCGGGCCAGCAGCTCGCCCAGCGCCTCCGCGAGCCTCGGGAAGCCGAGGCCGGCCCTGTCCTGGGAGAGCTTGGCAAACGTGTAGGGGCCCGGCAGCACCGCCTTGACCCTCTCCACCCCCAGGCTCCTCAGCCACCTGACCCTCGGGGCCACTACGAGCCTCTTGGGGTCCGGGGGCTCGACCACCACCGGGACCCGGTAGAAGAAGTTGTTGTCGAACCACCTCTGGAGGCCCCCGACGGCGACCCCCCGCCAGGCCTCGGCGAAGGGCCTCAGCGGGTCGTGCCAGTCCATCATCCCGTCGACGACCCTGTCCAGGCCGGCCCCGAGCTGCGCGCCGACCACGATTAGCGTGTCCTCCTCGAGCACCCTGCGGACCTCGGCGTCGGGGGCCTCGCCCCTCTCCTCGGCCGCCCTCAGCAGCTTGCGCAGCCGGTCGCTCCTCGGGTAGCCCCCGAGGACCTCGGCCTCGAGCCTCAAGCCCCCCGCCCTTTAGCCTATAGTCGTGGGCTCCTTGCAGACCCGCTCCCAGCGCCTACTTATACCCCGCGATGACTGTGGGGCCGCCACCGTGGGCAAGGGGGTAGGGCCCGGCCGTGGTCTTCCCCTTCCAGAGCGTGGAGGACTTCAAGGTGGAGCTGACCCAGGAGCACGAGCTGTTCAGGAAGGCGGTGAGGAGCTTCGTCGAGCAGCACCTCGAGCCGCGCGCCATGGAGATCGAGAAGACGGACCGCGTGCCCGAGGAGCTCATCGAGGAGGCCAGGAAGGCCGGCCTCTTCGGCGTCGGGGTGCCCGAGGAGTACGGGGGGCAGGGCGGCGGCCACCTCATGGCCGCCATCCTGATGGAGGAGCTGGCCCGCGTCAGCCCCGCGTTCTCCGTGCTGATAGGGGTCAGGGACCTCTTCATAACGCCGATCCTCCTCTTCGGCACCGAGGAGCAGAAGAGGAGGTACGTGGTCCCCGTCGCGCGCGGCGAGAAGTTCGCCGCCCACGCGAACACCGAGCCGTGCTGCGGCAGCGACGTCGCGGGCATCCAGACGACCGCCAAGAGGGTCAACGACCACTACGTGATAACCGGCAGGAAGGTGTTCATCACGGGGGCCGACAGGGCCGACTACTTCATAGTGTCGGCGAGGACGAGCCCGCCGAAGCCCGACAAGAGGTGGTGGGGCATAACGGTGTTCATAGTCGAGCGCGACTGGCCGGGCGTCAAGGTGGGCCAGAGGTTCAACGTGACCGGGCTGCGCGGCGAGAGGCCCCACGAGGTGATACTCGACGAGGTCAAGGTGCCCGCCGAGAACGTGGTCGGCAAGGTCGACGAGGGGTTCAAGGTGGTGGTGACGACCTACGACCACACGAGGATAGGGATAGCCGCGCAGGCGGTCGGGATCGCGCAGGGGGCGTTCGAGAAGGCCCTCAACTACGCGCTGCAGAGGACGGCGTTCGAGAGGCCCATAATATCGTTCGAGGCCGTCGCGTTCAAGCTCGCCGACATGCTGATCGAGATCCAGGCCGCCAGGCTGCTGACCTACTGGGCGGCCAGCCTCGCCGACCGCGGCGACAGGAGGTTCATAATCGCCGCCAGCCTGGCCAAGACCTTCGCCACCGAGGTGGCCGAGAGGGTCGCCGCGGCCGCGATAAAGATCCACGGCGGCGTCGGGGTGGACATAGAGACGGGGGTCGAGAGGTACCTCCGCGACGCCCTGATAACCACCATCTACGAGGGCACCAACGACATACAGAGGCTGACGATAATTAGGCAGCTGCTGCGCGACGTCTTCGGCATAAGGCTCACCCTGACGTAGCGGCCCGCGCGCCGCCGCAGTCTAGGCTTTTTATCCCACGGAGCCGCACCGCCCGCCGGCCTTCGCGGAGGCGGTGCGGGTTGAGCCTCAGCGTCGACAGGATCAGGAGGATAGCGGTCATCGGCGCCGGCACGATGGGCCACGGGATCGCCGAGGTCGCCGCGATGGCGGGCTACGAGGTCCTCCTCGCCGACATAAGCGAGGACATCCTCAGGAGGGCTCTGGAGAGGATCAGGTGGAGCCTCGGCAAGCTCTACGAGAAGGGGCGGCTGAGGGAGCAGCCGGACGCCGTGATGGCGAGGATAAGGACCATAGTCGACGTCGACGAGAAGGGCAACTACACCCGGGAGTTCGCGGAGGCCATCAGGGAGGTCGACTTCGTCATAGAGGCGATACCCGAGAAGCTCGAGCTCAAGCAGCAGCTCTTCCGGTTCCTGGACGAGCACGCCCCGCCGCACGCCATCCTCGCCACGAACACGAG
>WAQM01000048.1 GCA_015520245.1 Pyrodictiaceae archaeon | reverse complement strand
GTGAGGGCGGCCACCGGCAGCCACGAGCTGGCGGCCAGGCTGGTCGAGGCCCTGCGCCGCGGCGACGAAGGTGAGGCGCGCAGGCTCCTGAAGGAGGCCTGCGCGGCCGCGAGGCGCTAGGGCGCGGGCGAGCAGCGTATTAGGCGGCGTGCCGGCCGGACCACGGTGAGCGGAAGGCGGCGCCCCCGACCGCCAAGCGCGTGGTAACCATGGAGGGCTCCCGGGCCGGCAATAGCGGCGGGGCCCCTGAGCTCGAGATCGAGGTCCAGCCGACGGGGATAGAGGGGCTCGACCAGCTCCTTGGGGGCGGAATCCCGAGGGGCAGCGTCGTCCTGGTCGCCGGGAACCCGGGCACGGGCAAGACCACGTTCGCCGCCAAGTTCATCTACGAGGGGCTCAAGGCGGGCGAGGCCGGCATATACCTCAGCTTCGTCGAGCCGTACAGGGACTTCAGAGTGAACATGAAGAGGCTCGGCATGGACTTCGACGAGTACGCCCGCAGGGGCCTCTTCCACTTCATGGAGGCCCTCACGATAGGCGACCGCGAGGCCCTCACCGAGATCCTGGACCAGCTGCTCTCCAGGGCCATAGAGATGAAGGCGAGGCGCGTGGCGATAGACAGCATAAGCGCGATACTCCAGATCCTGCGCAGCGCCCATGCCGCGAGGGAGGTGCTCCACAACTTCTTCCTCCGCGCAGCCAAGTCGATGGGGATAACGACCATACTGATAGCCGAGCTCCCGATAGGGGCGAACACGGTCGGCTTCGGCATAGAGGAGTTCATAGTCGACGGCGTCATAATACTCAGGATGAGGCTGGAGAAGGGCAGGATAGTGAGGTTCATGGAGCTGAGGAAGATGAGGGGCTCCCCCCTCACGCTCGCCGAGCTAACGTTCCGCATCACGCCGGGGGCGGGCATCGAGGTCCGCGTCCCCATACTGCCGGAGAAGGTGCCGTCGCTCGACCACGACAGGCTCTACAGGACGGGCGTGAAGGAGATGGACGAGTGGTTCCTCGGCGGCTTCCCGCGCGGCTCGCAGGTGCTGCTCATAGTCCACCCGCTGCTCGACCCCACGCTGCTCATGTGCTACCTCGCCTCGGCCTTCTACAAGCTGTACGGGGGCCCCCTGCTCTACCGCAGCTACCGCGCGTCGCCCGACACGATCAGGTCGAGGCTGAGCCGCTGCCTCGGCCTCGAGCACCCCTCGAAGCTGCCGGGCGACATACACGTGGTGACCAGGAACCCGACGCTGATGTCGATAACCGACCTGGCGGCGCTCAACGTGTCCGAGGAGAGGCAGGTGCGCCCCCGCTTCGTGTTCATAGAGGGCCTCGACCTCATACTCGAGCTGCTGGCCGACGTGGAGACCTACAAGAGGGAGCACTTCAACAACCTGCTGTTCAGGAAGAGCCTAGGGGTGACCACGTTCTACTCGTTCTCCACGGTGCCGAGGCAGCCGGAGCAGATACCGCTGATAAGCGTCTACGACAGCGTGTTCTACGTGAGGCCGCGGAGGGTGAGGAGGAGGCGGGCCGACGGGGGCTACGAGTACAAGGTGTACGTGGAGATAGTGCCGTTCCGCCACTCGCTCGGCATGATCGAGGGCGCGCTCAGGATAGACATGGCGCAGCTCCAGGACTGCAGGATAGACAACGCGGTGCTCGTGAGGGAGCTGGCCGCCTAGCCGAGGGGCGGACTCATATAGGCTTGCGGGGGCCCGGGCCCCAGGCTCGCGGGTGCGGGCCCGGTGCCCCCCAAGCTCGACATGGACGAGATCGAGGCGCAGAGGCGCAGGCAGCCCGAGGTCAACATAGGCACGGCGGGCCACGTCGACCACGGCAAGACGACGCTCGTCCAGGCGCTCACCGGTGTCTGGACCGCCAGGCACAGCGAGGAGCTGAAGAGGGGCATGACGATAAAGCTGGGGTACGCCGAGGGCGAGATCTGGTACTGCGAGGGCGCCGAGGAGCCGGAGGCCTACCAGCCCTTCCCCGAGCTCTGCCCCGACGGCACCGTGCCCAAGCTCCTGCGCCGCGTCTCCTACGTCGACGCGCCCGGCCACGAGATCCTCATGGCGACGATGCTCTCTGGCGCGGCGCTGATGGACGGCGCGCTCCTGGTGATAGCCGCCAACGAGAGGTGCCCGCAGCCCCAGACCCGCGAGCACTTCGTCGCCCTCGACATAGTCGGCGTCCACAACATAGTCATAGTCCAGAACAAGGTCGACGTGGTCACCCCGGAGAGGGCGCGCGAGAACTACAGGGAGATCAAGGAGTTCATCAGGGGCACGTGGGCCGAGGACGCCCCGATCATACCGGTCAGCGCGCTCCACAAGGTCAACATCGACGCGGTCCTCATGGCAATGGAGGCGAGAATACCGACGCCGGAGAGGGACCCCTCCAAGCCCCCGCTCATGTTCGTGGCCAGGAGCTTCGACGTGAACAAGCCCGGGACCCCGCCCGACAAGCTCCAGGGAGGCGTCATAGGCGGCTCCCTGGTCCAGGGGGTGCTGAGGGTCGGCGACGAGATAGAGATAGTGCCCGGCGTCAGGGTCGAGAAGCCGGGCGGCAAGGTCGTCTACGAGCCGCTCCAGACCACGGTGACGAGCCTGCGCTTCGGCAACCTCGAGGTCGAGGAGGCGAGGCCCGGCGGCCTCGTCGCCGTCGGCACCGAGCTGGACCCCTCCATAACCAAGGCCGACAACCTGGTGGGCAACGTGGTGGGGAGGCCGGGCCACCTGCCCCCCGTGCGCAGCACGCTGAGGCTCGAGTACCACCTGCTCGAGAGGGTGGTGGGCACCCGCGAGCTGCTCAAGATGCCCCCGCTGAGGCTGAGGGAGCCTATCATGCTCACCGTGGGCACCGCCATCACGCTCGGCGTCGTGACCAGGCTCACGAGCGACGAGATGGAGGTGGTGCTGAGGAGGCCGGTCGCGGTATGGGAGAACGCGAGGGTCGCGATATCGAGGCAGGTCATGGGGAGGTGGAGGCTGGTAGGCTGGGGTGTAGTGAGAGACTAGCCCGCGTCGTCTACGACACCAGCGTCCTGATGCTGCTTTACGACGGCGTCGACGTGTTCGAGGAGGCGGCCAACGCGCTGCTGTCGAGGCCCGAGTGCGTGGTGACGTCCAGGACCGTCGAGGAGCTGCGCAGGCTGGCGTCGTCGCGCAGCGCCAGGAAGAGGAGGGCGGCCCTGCTGGCCCTCCGGGAGATCGAGAGGCGCGGCTGCAGGGTGGTCGACTCGCCCGGGGGGACCAGCGACGACGCCATCCTGGCGTACCTGGCGCGCGACCCCTGCGCGGTGGCGGCCACGGCGGACCGGGAGCTGAGGAGGAGGATCAGGGAGATGGGCCTCCCCCACCTCTTCTACAAGCACGACCGCAGGGGCCTCGTCCTCGAGGGCGCCTAGCCCTTATTATCCCCCGGGCGAGGCGCGGGGCTTAACAGCTCCAGCCGGCGTGGAACCCGTTTCCGCCCGGCGCCAGGGGCGCGAGGGGAGGCGCAGCCCTTGTACGTCGTCTACAGGGTCCGCGACATCATAAGGATACCGCCGTCGCTCTTCAACATGCCGCTGGAGGAGGCCGCCAGGAGGGTCCTCGTGGACAGGTACGTGGGCTACGTGGACCCCGAGCTAGGCGTCATAGTGGCGGTCTACAACGTCAAGGTCAGCGAGTACGGGAGGATACTGCCGGGCGACGGGGCCACCTACCACGAGTCCGAGTTCGACGTGCTGGCCTACAAGCCTGTGCTCAAGGAGGTCGTCGAGGGCGTGGTCGTCAACGTCCCCGACTTCGGCCTCTTCGTCAACCTGGGGCCCATAGACGCCTTCGTGCACCGGACCCAGATCACGGACGAGGAGCTGAGGTACGACGACCAGAGGAGGGCGTTCATAGGGGTCAAGACGGGGCGCGTGGTCGAGAAGGGGGACGAGGTGAGGGCTAGGGTCATAGCGGTCTCGATGCCCACCGAGCCCAGCCAGAAGCCGAGGATCCAGCTGACCATGAGGCAGCCCATGCTGGGCAAGGTCGAGTGGGTCAGGGAGGAGGTGAGGAGGATAGAGGAGGCCAGGAGGAGGGCGGAGGAGGCGCGCGCCAGGTAGCGGCGGGGTGGGCGCGCCTTGGCCGCCGTCAGGAGGAGGGCCCGCGTCCCGCCCTTCAAGGCCTGCAGGAGGTGCAGGGCGCTGGCGCCGCGCGAGGCCAACAGGTGCCCCGTCTGCGGCTCCACCGACCTTAGCGAGGACTGGGAGGGCGCCATAATAGTGATCGGCGACTCGTCGGTCGCCGAGAGGCTGGGCATCGAGAGGCAGGGCCGCTACGCCATAAGGGTCAGGTAGCGCGGGGTGCGGCCCCCTGCGCGCCGCCGCCCTCGAGGCGCTCTACGGGGGGAGCGACTGCCTCCACCTGCCCCGGGAGCTGCGGCCGCTCGCCGCGCAGCGGTACCCCCGCTCGACGCTGGAGCCCGCGCCTCCGGGCCGCGGCCCCCTGGCAGCCGTGGGGGACCGGGTGACGAGGGACGCGCCCGGGGCCCTCATAGCGGTCTACGACTGCCGGGAGGTGAGGAGGGGCGTCGGCTGCCCCGACCCGCCCGCCGACGTCAGGCTGGAGGCGGCGAACC
>WAQM01000047.1 GCA_015520245.1 Pyrodictiaceae archaeon | reverse complement strand
GGGCGAGGCGTGCACGCTGGAACCGGTCGCGCGGACGCGCGGCGGGTTCGGCGTCACACAAAAACAATGCTTAAATAGAGGCCTTACCATTGCCCGACACCCGCAGGCGGGCGAAGGTGGCCCCCATGAGGCCCGCGAGGATCCTCGCCACGGGCCTACTCCTGGCCGTCATCGCGCTCTCCCTGGCTGGCGGTGCGCTCACCGCCTACGCGCAGGAGAAGGGCCCCGGCGTCGACAGGATCATCTGGAAGAGGATAACGCTGGAGCAGGTCGTCGAGGCGATAAGGACCGGCGAGATCGACGTCTACATGTTCGGCCTCAGGCCCGCGGCCGCGCAGCAGCTGGTCGGCGAGCGCGGCATAACGCTGTACCAGGCCCCGGCCGGCCTCGTCGACATGGGCCTCAACCCGGCCCCCGTCATGATCGTGCAGCTGCCCGGTGAGCTCTCCAAGGAGGAGGCGGCCGCCAGGCTCGGCGTCGACCCGATCGTCATAGCCTACGCCACCTACATACCCGAGGGCGCCGAGGAGCTGCCCAAGATAGGCGTCACCATCGAGGACCGCGACGTGACGATCGTCGAGCTGTGCGCCAAGATACCGGAGGACCGGGTGGCCGCCGCGGGCGGCAAGGTGCTGTGGGCGAGCGACAAGGTCGATTTCAACCCGTTCTGCTTCAGGCAGGTGAGGTTCGCGCTCAACTACCTGATCGACAGGGACTACATCGTTAAGAACATCTACAAGGGCCTCGCCATAGCCAGGTACGCCTGCTACGGCGCCGGCGACCCCAACTACGTCGACGTGATCGACATCGTCGCCAAGTACAAGTTCACCTACAACCCGGCCCTGGCCAGGCAGATCGTCTTCGACGTGTTCAGGAGGGCGGGCGCCGAGTACAGGGACGGCACCTGGTACTACAACGGCAAGCCGATCCAGGTGATCGGCATCATACGTATCGAGGACGAGAGGTACGACATCGGCAGCCTCTTCGCCGACGCGCTCGAGAAGGAGCTGGGCATCAAGGTCCTGCGCCAGTACCTGCCCTTCGGCGAGGCGATAACCAAGGTCTACGCCACCGACCCCAAGGACTTCGAGTGGATGTTCTACACCGAGGGCTGGGGCAGGGGCGCCCTCGACAGGTGGGACCCGTGGATGGTTGCGCTCTTCGCCGCCCCCTGGGTGGGCTGGACGCCGGGCTGGGGTGAGCCCACCTACTGGAACTACAGGAACGACACGCTCGACGAGCTGACCAAGCCCATCGCGCTCGGCGAGTTCAGGAGCAAGGAGGAGTTCATCGAGAAGATGAGGAAGGCCACCGAGCTGTCGATACTCGAGAGCCTGAGGATCTGGGTGGTCTCCACCCTCGACACCTACCCGGTGAGGGCTGAGGTCAGCGGCGTGACCCTCGACCTCGGCGCCGGCCTGAGGAACCCGTTCTTCCTGAGGGGCGCCACCACGCCCACCGGCGTGCTCAAGGTGGGCCACCTCTGGGTGTTCACGGCCAGGACCGTCTGGAACCCGTTCGGCGGCTTCGACGACGTCTACAGCGTCGACCCGATGAGGGGCACCTACGACCCGCTGATCTGGAGGCACCCGTTCAACGGTGAGCCCATACCGTTCAGGGCCGAGTACACCGTCGAGACCGCCGGGCCCGAGGGCAAGCTGGAGGTGCCGGCCGACGCGGTCTGGTGGGACGCCGAGAACGACAGGTGGGTGCCGGCCCGCGAGCTGGGCAGGACCGAGGCCACCAGCAAGGTGGTGTTCGACCTCTCCAAGTTCATCGGCACCAGGTTCCACGACGGCGAGGTCCTGACCATGGCCGACGTCGCGGCGTCGATAGCCACCGCCCTCGACATAGCCTACGACCCCGAGAAGAGCCAGATCGAGGGCGCGCTCGCCTCCACGATGCAGGAGATCTACGACAAGATCGTGGCCGTCAGGTTCCTGCCCGAGGAGAACAAGGTCGAGGTGTACCTCGACTTCTGGCACTTCGACCCCAACTACATAGCCGACATGGCGGCTAGCGTGTTCGGCTACGAGACGCCGCTCGGCGTGCCCGTGACGCTGCTCTTCGCCATCGACTACCTGGCATTCGTCAAGAAGACCTACGCCCTCGACGAGACCAGGGCCAAGAAGGAGGGCATACCGCAGCTCAACCTGGTGCTCAGGGAGCACGCAGAGGACGTCAAGGCCGCCCTCCAGGAGCTCAGCCTTGAGGACTACATCGGCTTCGTGACGCTGC
>WAQM01000046.1 GCA_015520245.1 Pyrodictiaceae archaeon | reverse complement strand
GGCCGCCCACTTGCTATGCCTGGAGGCCGAGAGGGTCGAGGAGGCCGCCTCGACGCTGGGCCTTAGCATCGACGTTCTGCGGGAGGCCGACGCCGGCTTCCGCTACACGCTGAGGCACGAGGACCCCGACGACCCCACCAGCGAGTACGTCGAGGAGTACGTATGCGGCCCGGCCTGGCTGACCGACGTGGTGAGCGAGCTCGCCTCTAGGCTGAGCAACGTCGACGTGCCCAGCCAGCTAGCCAGCCACGTGCGGGGCGCCGCAACGGGCGACGTCGAGTGCTACGCCACGATGAGGGCCGCGGCCTTCCACGGCCTAAGGGGGCTCGAGGGGGCGGCGGAGAGGGTCGACGAGTGCCTCGAGCCCTTCAGGCGGGGCGGCCACCTCCACGTGGGTGCCCTACTCCTGCTGCGCCGCCTTATGGTCGACCTCGAGAGGGAGCTGTACGGCGCGCCCCCCGAGGGCTTCTCGCTGGACGAGCGCCTGGGCGTCTACCGGCGCGGCACCGAGGTGCTCGTTTACGGCTACGCCGGGCTCGTGACGCTCGCCCTCGCCGGGGAGGATAGTAGAGCCCCGGCCGTCACCGCCGTCACTAGGAGCGCGGAGGAGGCCGAGCTCATCTCGAAGCGCGCACCCGCCCTGGGCTTCAAGGACGTTAAGGTGGTCGTGCGTGACGCGGCCCGAGGGTGAACGCGGGGCCGAGCACCGACCAACCCTGATCACGCTGATCAAGATGGCCGCGCGCACGCTCGCGACGCCAGCGAAGGTAGGTACGCTCATCACGATCCCGGACCTCGTCGAGGTGGCCAGGAGGAACAACATACCCATAGCCGTGAGGGGGACGCGCGAGTGGATAATCGAGGAGCTGCTCAAGACGGCCTACGACTACGGCGTGCTCGACAAGGTGTGCGGCGATCTGATCGAGCTCGTGGAGCGCCGCTATCGCAAGCTGACCGAGCTGACCCGGGACCTGCCCGATTCGGGCGAGCTCTACCGGTGGGTCCGCGATGGTCTGTCCAACGTTAAGCGCATCCTAGGGACGCTCGTCGACGCCTACCGGGAGCTCCAGGCCGGCAAGCAGTAGATGGCGAAACCCCGCCCCACTCCCACCGATCTCGACGGGGCCTCGACCCGCCAGTCGAGCACCTTTTTAAGCCAAACCCTATACCCCTGCTATAGGGCTCGCCATGGAGGCCGCTATAGGCAGGCGTGAGCTAGCGGCCCGCAGCTTCGGCGGTTACCTGCGCCAGGTGATGCTGAAGACCCTGCTATCAGAGCGCGGCTGGCCGGAATGGCTAGGGGGCCTGCTACTAGGCCTGCTCAACGTGTTCTTCGTCATTGTCGCGCTTAAGCCGTTCACGATATACACGGGCTTCCTGAACTGGGGGCAGACGGTCTACTCGGCGCTCGGCCTCGCCAGCGTCGTGGGCGAGCCACGAGCCCACCCGCTCGCCGAGAGGACGAGCGTGGGTGACATCGGCCTGCTCGTTGGCGCGTTCCTGGCGGCCCTGGCGTCGTCCGAGTTCAGGCTGCGCGTGGCCAGCCCCAGGGAGTACGCCGAGGCTGCCCTCGGCGGGCTCCTCATGGCTACAGGCGTGGTGCTCGCGTTCGGCTGCAACTGGGGTGGCTTCTTCTCCGCGCTAACCGCTCTCAGCGCTCACGGCTTCGCCATGTTCGTAGGCCTCATCGTCGGGGGCTACCTCGGCTCCAGGTACGTTGAGTGGAAGGCCAGGCGCCTCCTGGAGAGGGCGTTGGAGGCCGCCGAGGAGGTGGAGGTCGGGGAGGCCCCTGCCGCGCCGCAGCGCTCGGCGCCCGCGTGGCTTAAGGTCGTGGCGGGCGTGGCGGTCGCCTTGGCGGCGCTAGCCGCCGTGCTCTACGTCTCGGGGCCGCGCTACGCCCTCATGCTGCTGCTGGGCATGGCCGTCGGCGCCGTGATACAGAGGTCCAGGTTCTGCTTCGCCACGGCGTTCAGGGACGCCCTGGCGGGGGCCGAGCAGGCGCGCGCCCTCAGGATCCAGCTCGGCATAGCCCTGGGCGTCGCAGTGGGCGCCACCGGCGTGGCCCTCCTCAAGATGCTCGGCTACGTCGACCCGTACGTCTACGTCAAGCCCGCCTCGGTCCTCGGCGTGCTCGGGGGGCTACTCTTCGGGTTCGGGATGGTGCTGGCGGGCGGCTGCCCGAGGCGCGTAGCCGAGGGCAATACCGTGCTGGCCGCCGCGCTCGCTACTGCCGTCGCGAGCTACCCCTTCCTAATCAAGCTGCGGGAGCCGCTCCTAGAGGCGGGCCTGTACACGCCCGTCTTCTTACCCGACGTGCTAGGGTGGGCGGGCTCCATCGCGCTCATCTACCTGGTCATGGGGGTGTGGGTCTTGGCCCTCACCTACATCGCATTCCGTAGGGGTCTCGCACCATGGGGGTGAGGCGCCGTGGTCCGCTTCCTCAAGCTGTCCGAAAATAGGTACATGCTCGACGTGACCGGGTACACGTGCCCCTACCCGGTCATCTACACCAGGAAGGCGCTGGCCAAGCTCAGGCCCGGCGACGTGCTGGAAGTGGTGACGGACAACCCGCCGTCGTGCGAGAACGTGCCGCGGGCCGCTCGCGAGGACGGGCACGAGGTCGTAGGGGTTGAGCGCGTGGGCGACGGCGTCTGGAAGATCGTGATACGCAAGAGGGGGTGAGCGCATGCCCAGGCCCGAGGTGTCGCGGAAGCTCGAGTCCATAAGGCGCATGGTCCAGTACTACACCAAGCTGGGCGTCAACCCGCTGGCCCTGGCGACAGGCTGCGCGGTTAAGGTAGACCTGCTCCGGGTGGTCTACCCGGCTCTACGCAAGGCCAAGGCTGAGCTGGAGGCCCGCGGGCTCACCATCGCGCCGCGGGAGGACGCGGACATCTTCCCGCGTACCGCCGAGGGCGCTGAGCTCCACCGGCGCATCTACAGCCTCGGACCCTCGACAAACGTTGACCCCGAGGACGTTAGGAGGACCGGCGCCAGCAGGGCCATCGTGCTGGTCCAGGTCTACCAGGGCTACGCGGACGACCCCGACAGGTTCGCGGAGAAGGTGGTGCCGGTCTACATGCGGATCGCCGAGTCGGGGCTCCGCATACGCATCGGCAAGGGCCACTCGATAGTCACGCCGTTCAGGGATGACGAGTTCATGCTCGTAGACTTCATAAGGGTGGGGGGCGGCAAGGCGGAGGGCTACACCGTCGCCAACAACGACACCATACACATCATAGACCCCACGAGGCCCCCGACCGACTACAAGCAGGTGAGCGGGGGCCTAAGCAACGCCCTCAATGACTTGTTCGTGCTGGGCGCCTACAAGAACATCAGGATCGCGCCCGTGGTCAACGCGCCAAGCGAGGAGCTCAAGGAGCAGCTGTGGCGCTCCGTCGAGGCCTACGCCAAGAGCCTCGGGGCCGAGCTCCTTGACGTCCCGACGCCGAGGCAGGGCCGGCTGCTCATAGGCGCGACAGTGCTCGCGGACACTGACAAGCACCCGCCAACGTTCTACGACAAGGCCGAGCCCGGCATGAAGCTGATAGCCACCAGGCCGTTCGGCGAGCTTGCGCCCATAAACATTTACCTGGCGAGCGTCATAGACGAGTCGGTCGTCGACGAGCTGGAGAAGCTCGGGGTGAGCTTCGAGGAGCTCGAGAAGGCTAAGGAGGAGGCCGTGAGCTACATAGCCCAGCCCAACAAGGCTGCCGCCGAGGTGATAGCCAAGTACCTCCCCGACTACGGCGAGGAGTACAAGCGCGGCGAGCACATAGTCGCGACCACCGACGTCACGGGGCCAGGCATATACGTGGTCAGGGAGCTCGCCGAGCAGATGAACGCCCGCATAAGGCTGTACAGCGTGCCGCTGCTCTTCCCGCGGTATGCTGAGCTCGCAGCATCCATGTACGTCCTCGCCAACGCGACCAGCGGTACGAACGGTGGCTTCGTCATAGTCGCGCCCGACACCGTGGCGGACGACATCGTCAGGGATCTGCGTAGCAGGGGCTACAACCCGGTGGTCTTCGGCGAGGTCGTTGAGATTGGCAGGGTCGAGGTCGAGGCACCGAAGGAGCTGGCCAGGTACGTGACCGATCGTGAGGTGCTGAAGGCGTTCAAGCTCGTGGAGGGTGGCGGCGGTTGAAGGCCCACCGCATTGTGGTTAGCGGTATGGTGCAGGGCGTCGGATTCCGGAGAGCCGTCTGGTCGTTGGCCAATAGGATGGGGCTGAGGGGCTACGTCAGGAACCTGCCCGATGGCAGCGTCGAAATCGTCGTGGCCGCGGCGAGGAGCCAGGTTGATGAGCTTGTAACCAAGATCAGGTCGCTGAAGCTGGTGAGGATCGACAATGTCAGGGTCGAGGAGGTCGAGGTCGCGGAGCTACCTGAAGGGTTCGAGATAAGGTAGTACGAAGACCGCCATCACCGCGGCGAGCCACGTGAGCGCCGCCACCAGGGAGAGCTCCACGCAGGTCTTAACGTGAGCGGGCGAGGGG
>WAQM01000045.1 GCA_015520245.1 Pyrodictiaceae archaeon | reverse complement strand
CTCCTCGCCCAGCGCCCGGGCGAGGAGCGCGTAGGGTGGGACCACCCTGCGCTCGACAAGCTCGCTCAGCTCCCTCAGGTGGGCCTCGAGCCTGCGGAGCCTCACGTACGCCACAGCCAGGCCCGCGGCCAGCCCGATCACCGCCCCCGCCAGGGCGTAGGCGGGGTCCACGCGCCCTACACCTCCCGCCTCCACCTCCGGGCCGCCGAGGCTGGGTAGCCGGTGACGGCGAGTAGGGCGCGGTGCTCGGGGACCCCGAGCGCCACGAGCAGCCCCGCGACCGAGTACGGCGGCCACATCTCCCACTCGCTGCGGGCGCAGCTGGACACGGTGAAGGGCGCGTCGTAGGCTACGGCGCGCCTCACTACTATCATGAGGCCCCTCAGCCCCCTCTCGCCGCGCTCGACGACCGCGGAGAGCGGCACCTCGACCACGCCGCCGCCCTGGAGCAGGAGGCGCGCCTCGCTGCGGTCCATGTACTTGGCCATGCCGGGGGGCAGCGAGACCACGTCCACCCTACCATCGCGGGCGGCGAACCTGGCCGCCTCGACGCCCTCGGGCTCCACGGCCAGTATGTCATAGAGCCTGCGGTACCTCCTTACGGCCTCCGCCGCCTCCCTGGCAGTGCTCGCCCTTATCGTGAGCCTAGCGAGCGCCTCCAGCCCCTCCTCGAGGAACGGTTTGAGTAGGGCCCTGGAGTCCCCGGCCACCTCCACGCCCACCAGCCTCAGCCCCATCCGCGACGCCACCCTGGCCATCCTGGCCGCGTCCTCGGCCGTCCTCGGCCTTAGGCAGAGGTCGGCGAAGAGCCTCCTCACGGCAGTAGCCCCACCTCGCGGAGCGCCCTCCTCACCTCGTCGACGCCCGGCGCCCCCTGGAACACGACGACCATCCTTACGACGTCGTCACCCTCGAAGATCCTGACGCGGCCCAGGTACGCCTCCTGCTTGCTGAGCCTAACGTACAGCCTGCCCTCACGCCCGTCGTACCGGGACTCAAGCGTCGCGTCGAGCAGCCTCTTCTCGTACTCGTCTAGCGCGCTCGCCAGGTGGCGTAGGGCGGCGACGGCGTCCTCGCCCTCCAGCCGCAGGGTCAGCCTGACTATCGGGTTGGAGTAGTGACCCTCGACGACCACCCTCTCCAGCTCGGCCCTGCCCCTCAGCTCGGGGGGCACGAGGTTCAGGAGGGCCCTCCTGACCCTACCCTCGTCCTCCGTTGCGTGCGCGTGGGCGGCCAGCTCGAGCCTGACGGGCCTCGTCAAGCCCTGCGCCCCGCCGCACGCGCATCTCAGGAAGCTGCAACCCTATATCCAGGCCGGCCGACCCCGCTGCCGGGACGTGGCTTTGCCGCTCGTGGCGGGGCTCATAGAGCTGGTGGGCTACAGGGAGTGGACGGAGAGCCTGGGGTTCGACCGCGAGTGGAGGATCCAGGTGCTCCAGTCGAGGCTCTACGCGAGGCTGCAGGAGGAGGCAGCGAGGTACGGAGCGTTCATCGCGCCCCTCAGCTTCGACGTGATGGTGGTGGTCGCCAACGGGGTGCCTGCGGACGCGTTGCGCTCCCTCTACGAGGTGGCGGCGAGGGAGGCCCCGGTCCCCGTGGGCCTACGGGTCGGCTACGACACGGAGGCGCTGAGGCCCCGCGGGAGGCCAGGAATCGAGGTCGCCGTCGACAGCACCGACTACCCGGTGGCGGCGATACACGTCGACCTCGACGCGTTCACGTGGCTGAGGAGGGAGGTCGGTGCGCTCGACACGTACCTGTCCGTGCTCGAGTACTTCGCTCTCGCGGCCCGGGGCCTCGGCCCCGCGATCCCGGTCTACCTAGGGGGCGACAACCTGGCCTTCTTCGTGGCCGCCGAGAGGCTCGAGAGGGCCCTCAGCGCGGTCCGCGAGGCAGTCGTCAGGGGGTACAAGGTCGGGGTGGGCGTCGGGCCGACCCCGAGGCTGGCGCTGGAGGCGGCGGCCCACGCACTGCACAAGCTGCGGAGCAGCGGCGGCCACGGCCCCGAAGTCGTTGTTAGGGGGCGACGAGGGCAAGCTATAAGAGAAGCCGGCCCGGCCGTCCCACGTCCAGCGGAGGAGGGCCCGTAGCTCAGCCCGGTAGAGCGCCCGGCTGATAACCGGGAGGTCGGGGGTTCAAATCCCCCCGGGCCCACCACTCTCCTCCTCCACCCCGTCCGCGCCCCGCCGCCAGGCCTATAGGCC
>WAQM01000044.1 GCA_015520245.1 Pyrodictiaceae archaeon | reverse complement strand
TAGGGGGCCTCCACGAGCGCGTGCCCGAGGGCGACCCAGAGCCCGGCGAGGGGGCCCCGGCGCGCCCCCAGCGCGACGGCCGACGCGCTGAGCGGGCCCGGCGCGAGCGCCCCGCTGGCGCTGAGCGCCACGGTGGCCGCGATGGCCGAGGCCGGGTCCAAGGCCCGGCACTGCGCCCCCGGGGCGCGGCGGGGGGCTTAAGGGCTGGCGGCGCCGAGCGCCGCCCTCACCACGTCCAGGGTCTTGAGGCCGGACCCCGTGAGGGGCAGGAGGACCTCGTCGCCGCGGTCGACGCAGCCCTCCTCGAGCGCCCTCCACAGCCCCGCGAGCGCCGCCGCGCTGGTCGGCTCGACGGTCAGCCCCATCCTGTAGAGCTCGCGGAGCGCCGCGGCGATGTCCCTGTCGTCCACGACGACGCAGCAGCCGCCGCTCCGCCGGACCGCCTCGACGACCTCGGCGAGCCTGGGCGGGTTCGGCACCCTTATGCCGTCCGCGAGCGCGGAGGGGGCCCCCGTCTCGACCCTGGAGCCCCTCACCCTCTCGCACACGGGCTGCACGCTCGAGCCCTGCACGGCGACCAGGGAGACGGGGTCGGCGAGGCCGAGGGAGGAGAGCTGCTCGAAGCCCCGGGCGAGCCCCAGGGCCAGGCCCCCGGAGCCCACGGGGGCGACCGCGACGCGGCCCCGGAACCCCTCCTCGTACGCCTCCAGCGCTATCGTCTTCGCGCCCTCGACGTACAGGGGGTTCCAGGTGTGCGCCACGTAGTACGCCCTCCCCGCCTCCCTCACCGCCATCTCGGCCGCCTCGGCGCGGTCCCGCGCCTCCACCACCTCCGCGCCCAGCAGCTCCATGAGGACCCTCTTCCCCGGCGGCGCGTCGCGGGGCACGTAGATCCTGGCCCTCAGCCCGGCCGCCGACGCGTACGCCGCGACCGAGATCCCCGTGTTGCCGGACGTGTCCTCGACGACGAGCCGGGCCCCCAGCCGCGCCGCGTGCGAGACGGCGAGGCAGGTGCCCCGGTCCTTGAAGCTCCCGGTCGGGTTGAGGTGCTCCATCTTGACGTGGAGCGCGAGGCCGCGGTGGCGCAGCCTGAGGTGCGGGGTCGAGCCCTCGCCCAGGCTCACGCTGGGCCTCAGCGGCAGCATCGACGCGTACCGGGCGACGCCGCGGCCCCGCGGCCCCCACGCCGGCTCGTACTCGACGTCCAGCGGGGAGCCGCAGCGCGGGCAGCGCCAGTGGTAGGACGCGGCCAGCGGGCTGCGGAAGCCGCAGCGCCTGCACGCCCAGCGCGGCTCCAACCCCGCCACCGGGGCCCATATGCCGGGGGGCCGGCTACAAGCGCGCCGGGCGTGATGAGTTCCAGGCCACGCGACCCGCCGCGCCGGGGGTGACGAGGGGATTAGCCAGCTGATCCCCTGCCTCGAGGAGCTGAGGGGCCTGCTCTGCTCCGCCGCCGACAGCTTCCACGCGGTCATGTGCGGCGCGGCGGCCGAGCTGCTGGGCTCGCTGAGGTGCGGGCTCCGCCTGGCCGCGGCGGCCGCCGCCAAGCTGCTGCTCGAGGCCGCCGTCCAGCGCGCCTACTACGCCCTCCAGGGGGTCGGCGAGGCCGAGGCCCTGGCCAGGGTGAGGGCGAGGAGCAGGGCGGCGGCGAGCTTCACCGCGACGATGATCAGGAGGCTCAGGGGGGTGCACGGGAGCAGGAAGGCGTGGATACTGAGGGTCTACCTGAGGGTCGCCGAGCTCGTCCACCCGAGCGCGAGGCTGCACGAGGCCGGCGGGCCCGCCGCGCCCCCCGAGGAGCTCCTGCGCGAGGTGGTCGACGCCGTGCTCTACCTGGAGGCGCTCTGCGGCGCCCCCCTCGACCCCGAGCACCCGGCGGTCACCCGCTGCCGCCCCGAGAGGACCCTGAGGCTCCTCCTCCGGAGAGGAAGCCGAGGAGCCCGGGGCCCCTAGCGCCGCCACCCCTCCTCCTCAGCTCCTCGTAGACCCTCTCGACGCTCACCCTCCTGAACTCGAGGCCGAGGCTGTTCAGGAGCTCGAGTGCCTGCCTCGTGATCCCGGGGGCCGCGAGCACCCCCCTCACGGGGGCCCCGGGGTTCAGCCTCCTCAGGGCCTCGACGTAGCGCGCTAGCTGCAGCACCGCCTCCCGGCCCGCCGTGGCCCTCTTGACCTCGACCACGACGGTGCGGCCACGGCTGTCAACCGCGAGTATGTCGACGACCCCGGGCCCCACGGGCCTCTCGACCGAGACGACCCTCAGCCCCGGCTCTATGAGCTCGGGGTGCCTAGCGAGGTAGTCGCGGAGCTCGCGCTCGTCCAGGTACATCACGAGCTCGGCCGGGTCCTCCATGCCCTCCGCGACCAGCGCCGCGTCCACCCTGGTGAAGACCACCTCGAGGACCTCGCGCGGCCTCTCGCGCACGCTCCTCAGGACCAGCGAGTCGCCCGACGGGGCGAACGCGACGACCTTGCTGTCCGGCTGCCAGTTCACCGGCGAGTAGCCGGTCGGCCTGTGGACGAGCACCGCACCGTCCGGCTTGACCACGACGAGCCGGTCGCCCTCCCCGAGCCTGCTCGCGCTCCGCCCCTCGTAGGCGACCCTGCACCTGCCCAGGACGAGGATGAGCGCGCGCCGCCTCAGCGCCTCGTTGAGCTCGCGGGCCAGGTCGGCGGGCGGCCGGCTGGGCTCCAGCACGCGGACCCTCAGGGCGGCCCCCGGTGCGGGGAGGTGGGGTCGCGGGCCCTAAGGCGGGCTCCGGGCCGGTGCCACCGGCGCTAGCGCCTCCTGCCGCCCGTGGGCACGTATATGGGCGCGCGCCTGCTCTTCGCGTAGAGCTTGACCAGGCCCTCCGCCTCCAGCCTCCTCAGCACCCTCTTGGCGAGGCTGACGGTCATGTTGTACTTCTCGGCGAGCATGTACGGCGTCACGAAGGGCTCCCTCTGGATCTCCCTCGCTATGCGCTTGTACAGCTGCTCCGGCAGCACGACCGTGTACTCGCGGCCCCTCTCGGACATGGCGGCCCCCGCGGCCCGCGCGCCCGCGGCCTCCTAATGAGGCTTGCTGGCCCGCGGCGGGGAAAAACGCGGGGGCCGCGCGGCTACTCAGTCACGGGCTGGGCCTCCAGCGCCCTGACGCCCTCCTCCGTGATCACGTACTTGCCCTTCTCAGGGGACTCGACGTAGCCCAGCCTCTTCAGCTTCCTCATCTTGGCCGCGACCCTGCGCGCGTCTATCCCCGCGTGCTCGCCGATCTCCTTGGGGGCGGCGGGCCTGCCCAGCTCCTTCATGGCCTTGAGTATCTGGATGTCCACCTCGTCCAGGGTCGAGCTCCTGCGAGCCATGGGTATCGTCCCCTCCGGGGCTGTTGTAGCGTCTGGGGCGGGGCCGGAG
>WAQM01000043.1 GCA_015520245.1 Pyrodictiaceae archaeon | reverse complement strand
GATGTGTATAAGAGACAGCGTCTGGGACGACGCGCCCGCGCGCGAGGCCGTGCTGGAGCTGTACAGGTCGACGGGCGACGTGTACCTGGCCGCCAGCGCCCTCTCCCTGGGGCTCCTCGGCAGGCTGAGGGGCAGGAGGCTGGTCCCCACCAGGTGGGCGGTGACCGCGGTGGACTCGATCGTGGGCGGCGAGCTCCTGAAGGTCGTGAGGGCCTCGGAGCCCCTGTCGGAGTACCTCGTAGCCCACGTCGAGTACCTGGGCAACAGGTTCACCGTGGTGCTGGCCCCAGGCCCCTATAGGGCGGAGCTGATCGAGGTCTGGCACCCGCTCGCCGCGTGGACGCGCGGCGCCGAGGGGCCCGTGGTCCACCGGGTGGTAGAGACGGCCACCGGCAGGCTGGGCGAGATGGACGGCGGCTTCATGGCAGCGAGGCTGGCCGTGCTCGAGTACCTAGCCTCCCTAAGGAGGCAGGCGTCCGTCCTGGTGGTGAGGGAGGTGACGCCCGACTACTACGCACCGGTGGGCAGCTGGCACATCCGCGAGACCGTGAGGAGGGCCCTGCGGCGGCCCCGCAGGCTCGGCGGCGCCGAGGAGGTGGCCGAGGAGCTGAGGAGGCTCCACCCGGCCCTCGACCGCGTCGTGGACATCGCCGCCGCCGTCGGGAGGGTGGGTGGTGAGCGCAGGCTGGACGAGTACTTTACCCGGTAGCCGCCCGCCCGGCGGGAGGGGGAGGCCGTGCCCCAGCTCTCCACGGGCCTCGTGATAGCCGGCGCGTACGCGGACAAGGTGAGGCGCGTGGCCTTCGCCCAGCTGAGGGAGGAGCTCAGGAAGGGCAGCATAAGCAGCGACGTCGTGGTCAGGAGGACGGCCGAGCTGAACAGGCTGCTCTACGACATACTGGTCAACAGGCTCAGGCTGGACAAGGGCGATGTCGTCAGGATAAGGGTGGAGTACGAGGTCGAGGGCGGCGACCTCAGGTGGAAGCTCGACACGCTCCAGGTCGAGGCCTTCCGCCGCGTCCCCGACGAGGAGGTCAGGAGGGCCGTCGAGGAGACCGTGCGCGCGGCCCGGGAGGTGCTGGCCGCCCCGCCCACGGCCGAGGAGCGCGCGTGGATAGAGGAGAGGGCGGCCGAGGAGAGGCCCGCCGCCGAGTGGAGGCCCACCCCCGACGTCGTCGCCTCGGTGGCCGTGGTCGGCGAGACCGCGTCCGGCGAGAAGGTCGCGGCGATCACGAACTCCAGGGGCGCGACCGCGGGCATGGCCGTGCTAAGGCCCGCCGACGGCGGGACCAAGGTGGAGGTCATACTCGTCCCCGCCGAGAACGAGGCCTACGCGACCGAGTTCAGGGTGGGCAAGGCCCCCGACGAGCTCGGCGAGGAGGAGCTGAGGAAGCTGCTGCTCGAGAGGCCGTACAGGAGGATCGACGTGGAGGAGGCGCGCGCCGCGATCATGGAGAAGAGGAGGCAGCTGCTGTAGGCGGCGTCAGCGAGGTCTCCATACATCACCGCTCAGCACAAATCGGCCTCATCACGCCGCCAGGTATTATTCCCTCCGCCCCCTCTAAGTAGGGTGCCACCCGGGGGTTAACCGGCACACCTTGACAGGCCGCCCGCCCGAGGAGGACCCCGTACCCCTCGACGAGGTGGACGACGCGAGGATATCCGGCGACCACGTCGTGCTGAGGCTCAGGTCGGGCAGGCTCCTGCGCATGAAGCTGGGCCGCGAGGCGCTCGAGCTGTACTGGCGCGTGAAGCTGCGCAACCGCCGCAGGGCCTTCGGGCTCTAGAGCGCCGCAGCACCGCACTACAACGATACAACAACAACTACAGCCGGCCGCGCGGCGCAGCGCTGCGGGCGCGGCGCCATGCGCGGGGAGAGCCCCACCCATTCATGTTCGATCCCCGTTTGGCTAAACCGGGCGTAGGGTTCGGTGCAGTATTGCCGGAGCAAGAATACCGGCGGCGCGGCGCCCCGGCCGTGGTGGCTGCTACTGCTGCCGGCCGGCGCCGCCCGCGCAGCGCTCCATGTAGGCCTTGACCCTCCTCGACAGCCCGACCCTGACGCCGAGCCTCCTGTCGCTGTAGATGTAGATCAAGCCCTTGGACTGCAGGCTCCTCAGCACCCTGAGGAGCCACGCGCGGTCCGCGCTCAGAGCCTCCTCGAGGGCCTCGACGTAGGTGTACGTGGTCCCCCACTTCAGGTAGTGGGTGAGCAGCTGGTCGAGAACCTCCCTCTCCTCCTCGGTGAGGTCCAGGGCCTCGAGCAGGGCCTCGGCGCAGACCAGGCGGTCGCCCTCCAGCGGTTCACCGCCAGCCGCATCGGTTCGTGCTGCGGTGAACCGCTGGGCCCCGCTGGAGCTGGTTACGGCGGGCTCACCCCCCTCGCGGTTCGCCGCGCGGCCAACCTGTTCGCCCCCGAGTATCGAGCGGGCGAGCGCGACGTACTGGGAGACCCTCTCGCTCACCTCCCTCTCCAGCACGGACTGGGCGAACCTGACGCCCCGCTCGGTGAGCCTCCAGAACCCGTTCTCGTACTCGAAGAGGCCGCGGACCCTCCAGTAGCTCAGGTAGCTGGTGACGTAGTTGACGGGGTAGCCGAGCGCCTGCGCTATCTCCGCCGCCCTCATGGGCCTCGCGAGGAGGAGGACGGCTATCGCCTCGACCACGCGGCTGCGGGGCCTCGGCTCCCTCCCCACGGCGGGGCCCGCTACCGCGCTCCCCGGCGCGCGCGGCGTCGCGGCTCGGGGGCCGGTGTTACCTCCTGGCCCCGGCGTAGATGTCCCTGACCCTCTCGGCGCCGCCTATGGAGTCTATGTACTCTGCGACCGCGGGGGGCACGAGCCTGCGCCACTCGGGGTCCCCGCGGGCCATGAGCTCGCGTATCCTCGAGCCCTGCAGCCTCTCGCGGTCGTAGAGCGGGGGCCTCACCACCCTGAACCCCGCGTCGGCGAAGGCGCGCGCGATGATGCGGTTGTTCGTGACGACCGCGTCGAAGCCCTCGGTGTAGCTGTAGACGAGGTGGGCGCTCGCCGCCCCGACGGGGAGGGAGGGCATCGTGGCCACGTGGAGCCTCGCGGGGTCGGCCCCGGCCTCGGAGAGCGCGAGCCTTATCATCTCCACCCTCTCCCTCGCCGTGAACGGGTTCCTAGGGGTGTGGCTCTCCTCCGCCATGCCGACGAGTATCAGCAGCTCGTCGAACCTCTCCAGGGACCACTCGACGACGCGCAGGTGGCCGAGGTGGAAGGGCTGGAAGCGGCCGAAGAAGAGGGCTCTTAGGGGGCGGCCGGCCGCCAACCAGCACGCACCCCGTAGGGGAGGCTCGTGGCCAGGGCCTGCTTCGTCGTGAACCCGTTCGCGGGTATGGGGGGCCCGCTGGCGCTTAAGGGTACGGACGGCAGGGCGCTCGAGGAGGCGCTGAGGCGCGGCGCCAGGCCGGTGGCGCCGGGCCGCGCGCGCCGCTTCCTCGCCGCGCTCCGGGGCCTCAGCCTCCGCCCCATGCTGCTCACCGCCGGCGGCGCCATGGGCGAGGACCACGTGAGGGCCGTGGGGGGCGTCGACTACAGGGTGGTGTACGAGCCGCGCTCGTGGCCCACCAGGGCGCTCGACACGGTCGAGACGGTGGCCCGCTGCGTGGAGGAGGGGGTCGACGTCGTGGTCTTCGTGGGGGGCGACGGCACGGCGAGGGACGTGGTGGCCGGGCTCGGCGGCAGGCCGGTGCCGGTGCTGGGGGTGCCGAGCGGGGTGAAGGTGTACAGCTCGGTGTTCGCGGTGAACCCCGAGGCGGCCGCCCGCGTGCTCGCCGAGTGGCTCGAGCACCGCCAGACCTGCGAGGGCGAGGTCGTCGACGTGGACGAGGACGCGTTCCGCCGGGGGGAGCTGAGGGTGAGGCTCTACGCGGTCGCCAGGACCCCCTGCTCGCCCCTGATGGTCGGCACGTCCAAGCAGCCGAGCAGATGGGGGTACGACGAGGAGGAGAACGCGGAGGCGATAGCGAGGTACGTGGTCGAGAACATGGAGCCCTGCACCCTCTACGTGCTCGGGCCGGGGACCACGGTGGCGAGGATAGCCAGGGCCCTGGGGGTCGAGAAGACGCTGCTGGGGGTGGACGTGGTGCACGACGGTAGGCTGGTCGCGAAGGACGTCGACGAGGAGACGCTCTACGAGCTCGTGAGGAGGCACAGGGAGGCCGGGGGCCGGGTGAGGAT
>WAQM01000042.1 GCA_015520245.1 Pyrodictiaceae archaeon | reverse complement strand
CTCCTCACCGCCTCGGGGCCGAACCTGGCGCCCGGCCGGTAGCTGGCGGTGAGGTCGAGCGGCGCCCCGACGACGACGGCGAACGCCCTCTCGAGGGGGGCCGAGGAGCCGCCGAACACGTGCGGCGTCGGGTTGACTATGAGCTGCAGCCTGCCCGGCAGCCCCGCCAACCTGCCGGCACCGGGGGCGGCGGCCGCCCCGCCCTCCCTTAGGCTCGCGGCCCGCGCCGCGCCCGCTTTAAGAGGGGCCGGGGGGCACGCCCCGCGAAGGCTGGCCGGGGTATGCCGGAGGACCTCTACGAGAGGATAGTCGAGCTCGCCGTCAGGAGGGGCTTCTTCTGGCAGAGCTACGAGATCTACGGCGGCGTCGCGGGCTTCTACGACCTGGGCCCGCTGGGGGTCAGGCTGAAGGAGAAGATCGTGCAGCTCTGGCGCCGCTTCTTCGTCCAGCGCCACCAGGAGCTCGTGGTGGAGGTGGAGACGCCCATCATAGCGCCCGCCAGGGTGTTCGAGGCGAGCGGGCACCTCGAGCACTTCACGGACCCGATAGTCGAGTGCACGAGGTGCGGCCGCAAGTTCAGGGCGGACCACCTCGTCGAGGAGGCCGCGGGGGTGAGGGCGGAGGGGCTCACGCCCGAGCAGCTGACCGAGATCATCAGGGAGAGGGGGCTCCGCTGCCCGGCCTGCGGCGGCCCCCTCAGCGAGGTCAGGGCGTTCAACCTGCTCTTCCGCACCACGATAGGCCCCTACTCCGAGAACGTTGGTTACCTGAGGCCCGAGGCGGCCCAGGGCATGTTCGTCGCCTTCAAGAGGGTCCACGAGGCGATGAGGAAGAGGATGCCGATAGGCATCGCGCAGGTGGGCCGCGTCGCCAGGAACGAGATATCGCCGCGGCAGGGCATGATGAGGCTCAGGGAGTTCACGATAGCGGAGGTCGAGTTCTTCTTCGACCCCGAGGACCCCGGGCAGGGCGGCTACCTCGACGAGCTGCTCGGCCGCGTCGCGGACACGAAGCTTAGGATCCTGAGGGCCGAGGACAGGAGGAGGGGGGTCGAGGAGCCCACCGAGTACAGGGTGGCCGAGGCCGTCGAGGAGGGGGTCGTCGCGAACCCGTGGCTCGCCTACTGGATGGCCGTCGCCCGCGACTTCGTGATGGCCCTCGGCGTACCCTACGACCGCATGTACTTCGAGGAGAAGGCGCCGGAGGAGAGGGCCCACTACTCCGCCCAGACGTTCGACCAGATGGTGAGGGTGTCGAGGTGGGGCTGGATAGAGGTGTCGGGCCACAGCTACCGCACCGACTACGACCTCTCCCGCCACATGAAGTACAGCGGCCAGGACCTCACGGTGTTCAGGCAGTACGAGAGGCCGGTGGTCGTGAGGAGGAAGAGGGTGATGGTGGACAGGGCGTGGGTGGGCAGGACGTTCCGCAGCCGCGCCCCCGAGGTCATGAGGGCGGTCGAGTCCATGCCGCCCGAGGAGGTGGAGAGGGCGGTCCGCGAGGGCCGCCCGATACGCGTCGCCGAGGGGGTCGAGGTGCCCCCGGACCGCGTGAGGGTCGTCGAGGTCGAGGAGAAGATCACGGGCAGGAGGTTCGTGCCCCACGTCGTCGAGCCCTCCTTCGGCATCGAGAGGGCGCTCTACGTCGTCCTCGAGTACGCCTACCGCGAGCGCGAGGGCAGGGTCGTGCTGAGCATACCCAGGTACCTGGCCCCCTACGAGGCCGCCGTCTTCCCGCTCACCCGGGACGAGAGGCTCGTCTCCTACGCGAGGAGGCTGTGGAGGGAGCTCGTCGAGGCCGACCTCTACGTCCTCTACGACGACGACGGCAGCATAGGCAGGAGGTACGCGCGCGCCGACGAGATAGGCGTCCCCGTCGCCGTGACCGTCGACTACCGGACGCTCGAGGACGACACGGTGACGCTGAGGGACAGGGACACGTGGAGGCAGGTGAGGGTCCCCGCCGACAGGGTCGTGGAGGCCGTCAGGAGGTTCGTGTACGGGGGCGCCAGGCTCGAGGACCTAGGCGAGCCCGTTAAGGCCGCGCCCGCGTAGCCCCAATTTACGGGCCGGGCCGCCTTCGCGGCCGGGGTGGCGCGCCGTGGCGGAGGAGGGGCGGCAGGAGGCCCCGCAGGAGCGGCGCGAGGAGGGCGGCGGCGAGGAGGTGGTGCCCAGGAGGAAGATCGACATACGCGCCGCGCTCTCGATGATACCGCCGGCCACCCAGTACTTCGCGCGCGAGAGGCGCGTGAGGGAGCGCAGGATCAGGCTGAGGTTCCACAACGAGCTCAAGGAGGGGATCGCCAAGATCAACCCCAGCCTCGCCCGCGAGCTCGGCATCAGGGACCAGGTCGAGGTGGTCGTGGCGCACAGGAGGAGGTTCCGCTACAAGGTCGAGCTCGACGAGCAGGTGCCAGCCAACGAGATATGGGTCAACGGCGAGAGGCTGCCCGAGTACGGCGTGGCCGACAACACGATAGTCACGGTGAGGGCGGCCTAGCCCATGGCGGGCCGCGTCGACCCCTACAACCTGCTGCGCGTGCTCGAGGACGTGACCCGCGACCAGGCCTCGATAGTGCGCAGCCTCGAGAGGATACTCACCAGGCTCCGCAGCGACGTCTACGACGAGGACCTGCAGCAGGCCGCGCTCAACCAGCTGAGGAGGCTGAGGCTGCTGCGCACGAGGCTCGAGAGGGCGCTGGAGGGCTCCATAGACTTCGGCTCGGTGGAGAGGCCCGTCCTCGACAACGTAGCGACGCTCAGCGAGTACATGGTGATAGTCGGGTTCGAGCTGGAGAGGAAGGTGCTGGAGAGGGCGAGGCTGCTGGCCAGGAGGGGCGCCAGGCTCCTCAGCACGGTCGCCGAGGAGCTGGAGAGGGACCTTGAGCAGCTGGAGAGGGTCGCGGCTAAGCTGCAGGAGATAGTCGACCGCTACTACTAGCCGCGGGGGGCCGCTCTGGGGCCACCCTCCTCAGCCTCCTCACGACCACGCCCTCCACCATCCTGTCGTCGACGACGTCCACTATCCTCAGCTCGACGAGCCAGCCGACCAGGCTCCTCGGGCCCCTCACGAGCGCGACCGGGCCGTGGGGGAGCGGGTAGGCGACCAGCGCCCTCCTCACCGGGTGCACGCCGGCGACCACCGCCCTCACGGTCCTGCCCACCATGAGCATCTTGCTCCTCTCGTTGATCCTGGCCGCCGCGTCCCTCACCTCCGCGCTGTGCCTCGAGACCTCCGTCCTAACGGACTCGAAGGCCGTGGCGGGCAGCGGCCTGAACCTGTAGGCCGTTATCTTCACCGCTCCCAGCCTCCACAGCCTCTCCATGAACTCGACCGTCCTCCTCGCGGACTCCGGCGTCTCGCCCGGCAGCGCGTAGATGAAGTAGACGTAGGGCTCCAGGCCCTCCCTCGCGAGGAGCCTGACCGCCCTCTCCACGTCCGAGGTCGTGGCGGGCCTGCCTATCGCCTCCAGCAGCGAGTCGTCCCCGCTCTCGGCGCCTATGTGTATCGGCGTGCCGCGGAGGTAGCGGCCGAGGAGCCTCGCCGAGCGCTCGTCGACGAGGCACGCCTTCACGTTCTCCGCCATGAGGT
>WAQM01000041.1 GCA_015520245.1 Pyrodictiaceae archaeon | reverse complement strand
CTACGGATCGAGGGCGGCCTCCATGGCCGCCCTCGATCCGTAGACGTGCAGCTCGAGGTAGTCGGGGGCCCGGCCGCACGCGCGGTACGCTGCCTCCACCTCGCTGGCCACGGCGTCGGCGAAGCCAGGCGGCGCGCCGTGGTCGACAACCACCATGCGCCCGCCGGGCAGGCCGCGCACCCTAGCCAAGCGTCGAGCCCCTCCCCGGCGGGCGCCGGGCGCCCCGACTCTAGCCCCGCGGGGGTCTGCGCCACGGGCCGGCGCCTTGGTGCCCGCGTGGCTGATCAGGCTGGAGAACCCCATCCCCATACCCGCGCTGCGCTCGGTGAACACCTACGTCATCGCTGGGGGCGGCTGCGCGGCGGTCGTCGACCCGGGCATGGGGGAGGCGTCGGCCCGCAGGGTCGAGGGCGAGCTCAGGGCCAGAGGCCTGGAGCTCGAGCTGGTCGTCGCCACCCACTTCCACGTCGACCACTCCACGGCGGCCGCCTGGCTCAACGCGAGGCTCGCGATGGGCAGGCGCGATTGGGAGCGCGTGACCCTCATGGTCGATACATGGCCCGAGGCGGCCGAGAGGATGTCTGAGCTCTTCGAGGCCCACGGCATGCCGCGGGAGGAGGCCTCCCAGGTGGCGTCGAGGCACCCCGCCCTCTCGAGGGTAGCGTGGTTCGAGAGGCTCGTGGACGCCCACCGCCGCGACGTGCTCCTCCTGGACGACGGGTCCGCCCTGGACGCCTGCGGGCGGAGGCTGGCGGTCATCCACGTCCCCGGCCACACGCCCGGCCACGTGGCCCTCGCCGCGGGGGGCCTCGTGCTGGTGGGCGACCTCGTGCTCGAGGGCATAACGCCGAACGTCCCGGCCCTCGAGTGGCCCAGCGACCCGCTGGCCGACTACCTCTCGAGCCTACGGAGGCTGCTCGAGCTGCGCCCCGGGCTCCTGCTCCCGGGCCACCGGGGCCCCGTGACCAGGCCGGCGGAGCGCATCCGCCAGCTCATCGCGCACCACGAGAGGAGGCTACGCGAGGCGGAGTCTATCGTGAGGGAGCTGGGGGAGGCCACGGCATAGGAGGTGGCCGCGAGGATGAGGTGGGACGTGCCGTACGGGAGCTGGCGGGAGTTCCCGCTCCAGCAGAAGTACTTCGCCGTGGCCGAGGCGATCTCCCACCTGGCCAGGCTCGTGGCGGAGGGGAGGCTCGAGGCCGTGGAGCGGGGTGGCAGGATAGTCTTCCGCCCGCGACGCGGTGAGGGGTCCGGGCCGGGTCCAAAAAGCCCGGGGGCCGCTACTGCTCGTTGATGATCTTGACGGCTATGGGCTGGGGGCCGCCCGGGGCCACGGCCTGGGGCGCGGCGCCCTCGGCCCTGCCCTCCTCACCGGCCTCCTCGGCCCCCACGCTCTTCTCCACCGACTCCAGCCTCGACATCGTCGCCTTTATGTCCTCGACCTCCTTGGCTATCGTGTCGCGGGCCGCCCTCAGCGTCTTTATCGCGGCCTCGTAGGCGCTGTCGGGTATCTCGCCGGCCAGGTAGGATATCTTGAGGCTGGCCATGGCCCTCTCGACCCTCAGGTCCTCGTCCTCCAGCTGGCTCAGCCTCGCCTTCATCATCTCGCGCAGCCTCCTGACCTCCTCGCGGAGCCTCGCCAGGCTCGCCTCGAGCCTCTTCTTGAGCTCGGAGTACACGCGCTCGCTCACCTCGTTCTTCCTCCTCATCTCCTCGAGGCCCCTCATCCTCCTGAGCGCCGTCTGGTAGCTCATTATCGTCTCGGCCGCTAGCACCTTCCACTCGGGCCAGACGACGACGCGGCCGTCCTCGATCCTTACCGCCTTGGCGGGGTAGAAGCGGACGGCCCTGTCCTCCGACTCGACCGCTATCGAGGTCACCGTGCCGTCGACCTCGCTCTCGACGCTGACCAGCCTGCCGAGGACCCTGCCGTAGGGGTCGCTGACTGTGGAGCCTATCCGGTGCTTCAGCGAGTCGACCGTGAGTACGGCCCTCATCCGGCCCCAGCACCGTGAGTCGGGCTCCGCTACTGCAAGGTTTTTAAGGGGGGAGGGGCGTGGAGGGCCCTAGAGCTGGTCCACGAGCGGCCTGGAGCCGAGGCACTCGGCGGCGGTCAGCACCGGCACCCCCGTCCTCCTCGAGGCCTCGAGGACGGGCGCCACCCTCTCCCTCCACCTCCTCTCGCGCAGCAGGTGGTGATCGTAGATCACGAGCTCCAGGCCCCGGCACGACTCCAGGATGTACACCATGTTCTCGACGGCCCTCATCAGGTTGACCCTGTTCAGCATGTAGGGGTACAGGTAGGTGGGGGGCCCGTCCGCCAGGAGGATGCGGGGCCTCAGCCTCACAACCTCCTCCGCGTAGTCCTCTATGATGGGGCCCATGAGGTCGCTCGTGTAGAGCACCCTGGACCCGCCGACCTCGATGAGGACGGGCACGACCCACCCGGTCCTGTCGTACTCCACCCCGTGGAAGTGCGGGCCGAGGAGCCTCACGCGCACCCCCGACGCCTCGAAGGCGTAGGTGTCGGAGAGCACGAGCCTCGCGCCGCCCGGCAGGTCCACCCGCTCGCGGAACCTCGGCCTCCTGGCCCACTCGGAGGACAGCCTCCTGAACCACTCCCTGCCCCTCCGGAGCAGCTCCCTCCTCCTCGGCTCGTAGTCCCCGAAGCTCCTGGAGAGCGCCGTCCTCAGCCCGTCGACGGGATCCGGGTACTCCTCGCCGCCGGGCTCCTCCAGGTAGTCGCGGGGGTCGAGGCCGCGCCTGCGCAGGAGGGCCTCGACGAGCTCGCGGGCGCGCCCCCACTGGCTCTCGTTGATGTAGGCCGCCGGGCTCTTGAGGACGAGCAGCCTCGCCCGGTCGTAGGGCGTGGCGGGGCCTGCGTCGGGGTCGCCGGGGCGCAGGTGGTGGTCGTAGTGGTAGTGGGTGACCACGACGGCCTCGGCGGCCGAGGAGGCCTCGAGCACCCTCCTCACGGCCTCGCGCCTGAGCCTCCTCTTCTCTGCCTCCGGGAGCGGGTAGCTGGGCTGCATCGCCGCGGCCCCGGGGTCGATGAGGACCCCGCGGACGGCCACGCAGGCCGACTTGGCCCCCAGGCTGTCGTACCAGACCAGCCTCACGCCCAGCCTGCCCAGCAGCTCCCTGCAGCCAGCCGCCTCAGCCACGGCACGCCCGCCCCGCGAGCTCCTCGATGTCGGCGCGCGCCTCCCTCACCAGCCTGCTGCCGAGCTCCGGCGAGTAGGCGGCCGGCTCCCCGTAGAGGCGGGGGCAGTCCTCGCCCAGCCAGCCCCCGGGCAGGCTGCAGTAGGTGCGCCTCGCCTCGTCCAGCACGCGGTCCGCGGGCGCCGGCCTGCCGGGGACGTCGACGCCGCAGGCCGCGAGGATCGAGGCCTCCACGGGCCCGCCGTGCAGGGCGGCGCCGCCGAGCCCGAGCCTCTCGGCAACACGGCCCCAGAAGTCGTAGACGGCCACCCGGGCGCCGGCCGCCCTGCGCGCCTCCCGCGCGGCCAGCACGGCGGCCGGCACGGCGCCCCCGTGGAAGACGGCGACGACGATGCAGGGGGCGAGGCGCGCCATCGACGAGATTACGCCGGCCAGGTAGCGCGTGAACGCCTCGGGCTCCGAGCCCACGTGGACCTCGTGCTCCAGGGCGGTGCTGTAGGCGACCGCCGGCGCCACGTATGCCGACGCGAGACCCG
>WAQM01000040.1 GCA_015520245.1 Pyrodictiaceae archaeon | reverse complement strand
GGGCCAGGATTGGGGGCCGGCGGGTGCCCGAGCCTTTCTGGCGCTGAGCCGCTAGCAGGGGGCGGCGACCTCCGGGGTGACCGCCCAGGCGAGCCTCCACCTGCCGTCCTCGCCGCGCTCGAGGCAGAAGACACCCCCGTACCTGAACCTCACGAGGTCGGCGTCCTCGCGGCCGGCGAGCAGGAGGCCGGCGAGCCTGGCCAGGTGGGGTAGGTGCCCCACCACGACCACGTCCTCCCCGACCCCCCTCAGCCTCTCGGCCCAGGGCCTCGGGTCGGCGTTCGGCTCGAGGCCCTCGACCTCCTCGACGCTCTCGGGCCTGAGGTGCCTCGCCAGTATCTCGGCGGTCTGCCTGGCCCTCAGCTTGGTGCTGTGCAGTATCCTCCTCGGCCTGAAGCCGGCGGCCGCCAGCAGCCTGGCGACCCTCTCGACCTCCTCGCGGCCCCGGTCGCTGAGCGGCCTCCTCGGGTCCACCTCCTCGGGCACGGCCTCGCCGTGCTGGGCGAGGCAGACGAGGACCACGGCGCGGCCCCCTAGACCTTCGCCTCCCTGATGTACTGTATCAGCACCTCGGTGTACTCGCTGGTGCGCAGCGGCCTCACGCCCGGCATGTGCCTGGCCAGGTCCTGCGTCACCTTCTTCTCCCTGATCGCCCTCTTGATGGCCTCGATTATCAGGTCGGCTGCCTCCCTCCACCCCATCACGTACTTGAGGAGCATGACGCCGCTCAGGATCGCGGCGGTCGGGTTCGCCACGTCCTTGCCCGCGTACTTGGGGGCCGTGCCGTGCACGGGCTCGGCCACGGCGATGAAGTCGCCGGCGTTCAGGCCCGCCGCCATGCCTATGCCGCCGACGAGGGCGTTGGCCTCGTCGCTTATGTAGTCGCCGTTGACGTTAGGCGCGACTATCACCTCGTAGTCCCACGGCCTGGTTATGATCTGCTGCAGCATGTTGTCGGCTATCCTGTCGTTCACCAGTATCTTGCCCTCGGGCAGCTTGCCGCCGTACTTGGTCTGCAGCTCCTCCTCGGTCACCACGTACTCCCTGAACTCCTTGAGCGCGACCTCGTACGCCCACTCCCTGAACGCGCCCTCGGTGTACTTCATTATGTTGCCCTTGTGCATTATCGTCACGACCCTGTTCCTGTTCTCGATGGCCCAGCGCAGCGCCTTCCTCATCAGCCTCTGGGTGGCGTACTTGGAGATGATCTTGATGCCTATGCCGGCGTCCTCCCTTATCTCTATGCCGAACTCCCTCCTGAGGAACTCCCTCAGCTTCCTCGCCTCGGGGCTGTCGGCGGGCCACTCGATGCCCGCGTAGAGGTCCTCCGTGTTCTCGCGGAAGATCACGAAGTTGTCGTGCTCGGCGTAGCAGTGGGGCGCCGGCTGCCCGAAGTAGAAGACCGGCCTTATGTTCGCGTAGAGGTCGAGCGCCTGCCTTATCGCGACGTTGAGGCTGCGGTAGCCGCCGCCCACGGGGGTCTCGAGGGGCCCCTTGAGGGCGACGAGCGTGTACCTTATGCCGTTGAGCGTGTCCTCGGGCAGCAGCTCGCCGTAGACCTTCTCCGCCTTGTGGCCCGCGTAGAGCTCCCACCAGACTATCCTCCTGCGGCCCCCGTACGCCTTCTCCACCGCCGCGTCGATGACCCTCCTGGCCGCGGTTATGATCTCGGGCCCTATCCCGTCGCCCTCTATGTACGCGACTATCGGCCTGTCGGGGACCACGAGCCTGCCGTTGACCACCTTGATCCTCTCGCCCTCCTCGGGGGGCCTCACCTTCCTGAACCTGGGCTCGAACTGCTCCACGGTGTCGAACTCTCCCATGGCCGGCCCCGCCCCCGGGCGCCCTCGGCCCCGGAGGGGATAATAGGCGGCCCCGTGGGGCCGCCGCCAACGTAAGGCGTCGGTCGAATGCCGGCCCGGGGCCCGGTCGCGCTCGGCTCCAGGGTCGCGGTCTCGGCGTCGCTGGCCTACCTGGCCCTCGGGCTCGCGCTCGCCCCCCTGGACCCGGCCGCCCACGGCGGGCTGATGCTGCTGGGCGCCGTCGCCTCCCTCGTGGCCGGGTCCAGGGGGG
>WAQM01000039.1 GCA_015520245.1 Pyrodictiaceae archaeon | reverse complement strand
GTGTTGGGCAAAGGGGGCGTGGGCAAGACGACGATGAGCGTGGCGCTGGGCTACGTGCTGAGCAAGCTTGGGCGCAAGGTGCTCGTGGCGAGCCTCGACCCGGCCAAGCACCTGGCCGAGTACCTCGGGCTCCGGGGCGTGCTATCCGTTGAGAGGGTCGGTGAGGGGTTCTACGCGGTCCAGTACGACATAGACAGTTACGCGAGGAAGGTCCTAGACGAGTACGTCGTGACCCTCAAGAGGCTGATGCCCGCGCTAACCGTGCTGAACATGGACCGCGTGGTGGAGATCGTGCGCGAGTCGCCGGGCTTCGAGGAGGAGGTGTTCTTGAGGGCCACGGCCGAGCTGATGGGGATGGAGGGCTTCGACGCGATAATCGTGTACACGCCCCCCACGGGGGTTGCGCTAAGGGTGCTCACGCTACCGCAGGTCTACGCGTCCTGGCTTGAGGAGCTGGCGAAGCTGAGGGAGAACATAGTGGCGCTGCGCTACGCCATCGCGCGGGCCCTGGGCCAGCGCCCCCGCGTGCACGACCCCGTCCTCGACAAGCTGTACGAAATGAAGTCGAAGTACGACCAGCTGCGCGAAAGGTTCTCGAAGGCCGTCACGTACGTCGCCGTGGCCGTCCCGGAACCGCTGCCGGTCTTCGAGGTCGAGGTCATCGCTGCCAAGCTGCGCAAGCTGGGCGCTAGGCTGCACCTCGTGGTGGCCAACAGGGTGGCCGGGGAGGGCCAGCTCGAGGCTAAGCATGTTAGGAGGCTGGGCGAGATCGCATGCCGTGAGGGCGCACGGCTGCTCCTCGTGCGTAAGGCCGCCTTCGCCCCGAGCAGGCTTGACGAGATAGTCAAGCTCGTGGAGGAGGGTTACGTGGAGGTGGTGAGGGACCCCTGCGGCCTAGGGGGTCGAGACTAGGTACTCGCTGTTGTTCTCGGCGACCACCACGTCGTCGACGAAACCGTGCCGCGCCCTAACCTCCTCGGCGAACGCGAGGGCTACGTCGACGTCGCTGTGCACGATTATCACCTTGGAGGGCCGCAGAGCCTCGACGACCTTGTGGAGGCCGTTGCGGTCGGCGTGGCTGCTGAAGTCGAGCCACTCGAGCCTGGCCCTCAGCGGCTCGCCGGTCTCGGGCATGAGGCCCTCCTCGAGCAGCTTGCGGCCCGGCGAGCCTGGCGCCTGGAAGCTGACGAGGACGACGGCGTTGCGGGGGTCGCCGCCGAGCTTCTTGAGGTAGTACAGGCTCGGGCCCCCCTTGAGCATGCCCGCTGACGCTATGATCACGCCTGGCCTCCTCCACACCCGGTGCCTGTCCTGCCACCCGCGCACGATGGTGAACTCGTTGTACGCCTTGGCCAGCAGGTGGGGGTTCCTGATGTACTTCTGGTTCTCCAGGAAGATCTCGGTGACCTGCCTTATCATGCCGTCGACCGCTACCGGCACCCCGACGTCGTACTTGGCGAGCACCATCATTATCTCCTGGCCGCGAGCCACGCTGAAGGCCGGCACCAGGACGGTACCGCCCTGCTCCACGGTCTCCTCGATGATGGAGATGAGCCTCTTCTCCGACGCCTCGCGCGGCGGGTGGAGCGCGTTGCCGTACGTGGCCTCCATAACCAGCACATCGACCCTCCCCACCTTGTCTAGCTGGGCCGGCTCCATCAGGACGGTCTCAATGGTGTTGATGTCCCCCGTGAACGCCACCCTCAAGCCGTCGACGTTCACGACCGTTATCATGCTGCCCGGGATGTGGCCGGCGCTGTAGAACTCCAGCTCGTACGTGTCATCGACGGCCACGCGGTCGCCGTAGTCCACCGGGACGCTCATCTCGAGCAGCCTCTCGACCTCCTCGTGCTCGTAGAGGCTCTGAGGCCCGTTGAGCTTCAGGAAGTCCTCCAGCATGAGCTTAGCCATCTGTATGGTGGGCCTAGTCGCGTACACCACGGGGTTACCGGAGATGAAGTAGAGCGGGGCGGTGCCTATGTGGTCGAGGTGGGCGTGGCTGAGGACTATCGCCTTGACGTGCTTCGGCGGGTACGTGGCAGCGTAGATGGGGTTGTCCTCCTCGTCGAAGTTGATGCCAGCGTCCAGCAGCACGGCCTCCCTCCTACCGGCGGCCCTCACGAGCACCGACGTGCGCCCAACCTCGCCGCCGCCGCCCAGGACCTTGATCGAGGCTTGCATCCCTCCGGCCCACCTATCCTCGCTCCCGCACCCTGCTACGCGGCTCCCACACGCCCGCCGCACCCTTATATTGGTAGTCGGGGGCCCTTAGCTCGGGCCGAGGGGGCGACCGTGGGAGCGCTCAGGCTGTCGGCGGCCGAGCTAAAGAGGCAGTTCAAGAGGCTCGGCATAAACGTAGACGTGGAGGAGGTTAAGGCAGTCAGGCTGACCATCGAGGCGAGCGACGGCCGGGTCTACGAGATGGAGGAGCCCCAGGCTGTCCTGCTCGTCAAGCTGCCCACGAGGCTATACATGGTGCAGGCGGTGGGCAGGATCAACGTCACGGAGAAGGCCGAGGAGGGCGAGGCCGCGCCGGAGTTCAGCGAGGAGGACGTGAGGCTCGTGGCCGAGCAGGCCGGCGTGAGCCCCGAGGAGGCGCGCAGAGCGCTCGAGGAGACCAGGGGTGACATAGCGGCGGCCATAATGCTCCTCCAGGAGAGGAGGTCAAGGGGTAAGAGCTCTTAGGCCCTCGACGAGCTCCTCGACCGAGTCCGCGGTCGACAGCACGAGTGGGATCCGCTCGGCCTCCGCCAGCCTTATCGCCAGGAAGTCGACCGACTTGGGGCCGTGGAGCACGACGACGGCCGGCTTTATCGGGGCGACCCTCACGGCTATCAGCGGCGACCTGCCGGTGGTGACGCCCGTGAATATCAGAGCGCGCTGGCTCGTGCTGCCCATTATGTAGACGAACTCGTTGCCGCTGAGCGACTCGATGGCCTTTATGCTATCGATGACCGTGTAGCCGTAGATCTTCTCCGGCGTGACCACGCTGTTTACGAGCAGCCCCTTGACGGCGGTCAGCAGCCTGTCGAAGGTTATGCCGGCCTCCAGCTCCCTCATGTCTATGACGGCCGCCAGGTACTGCAGGTGGAGCAGCTTGGCGAGCCTCGTCACGACGGGCCAGCCGCGCTCCGCGTCTATGTCGAGGAGCGCCTCGACGAAGCGCTTGACGAAGCCGGACCCCGGCGCCCTGCGCCCCTTCTCGTAGTCGCTTATCACGCTCGCCGTAACGCCCATACGTCTAGCCACCTCCAGCTGGCTGGCGCCGAACACCTCGCGCCACTTCCTCAGCATCCTAGCCGGCGAGTCGCTCATCACGACCTCGCCGGCTATCCTCCTGGCTATGGCCTCGACCACGACGCGCGGGGGCCACCCGTCGCCGCTCACGGACGCCCCCCGAAGCGGTTCTGTCCCAACAGTACACCCTTAAACCTCCGTAGCCGGGCCCGGCCCTACCTGGGGGCAGCGCATAAATACCCCCGATGGCAACGCAGCCGCAGGAATGGAGGGTGCCGGGGTCGCCTAGCCTGGCAGGGCGCCGGCCTGCTAAGCCGGTGGGGGTTCACCCCGCGCGGGTTCAAATCCCGCCCCCGGCGCCACTCGCCCGCCCTCAATCACTTAAGCTTAAGGGGCAACAACATAGCATTAGCGCGCTGGGAGCCGGAGGTGCTCCGCGAGCCCCTGCAGGAGCTCAGGAGCGGCCGGATGCACATAGTCAAGGTTGCCCGCAGCGGCCGTAACGCGAAGTACCCGTTCCTCATCCTATCGAAGGGTTTCGTGGAGCGGTATGGCAGAACCTTTAAGGTTGTGGTGAGCGATGGCTACGTCGACTACATCGCCGACCCGAAGGGCGACTACCGTGCAAGCGGTTCAGGGAACACCTACAAGGTCCGCTTTCCGCTGGACGTCTTCGGCTACGTCATAGTGGAGCCGCAGCCCTGGGGCTTCCGCGTCTACTACTAGGCTCCCCCCGAGGGTTGTACCCGAGTACAACCCGGCGGTGCGGCTCTCGAGCACCCCGTGTCTACCGGCGCTCCAGCTCCTGCCCCCCCCTCCCGGCCTCCTTGGCCAGCTCCCGCAGCCACTTTGCGGGAAGCCCCCTCTCCCTCCTCCATGCTATGGCCTCCCGTAGTGCCTCGAGGAGCCTCGTGAGGAGCCAGTAGGCTAGCGCCCTCGGCGAGGCCACCCTGTAAGGTATGATCCTGACCCACCTGAGCCCCGCGGCGAGCCTGGCGGCGCCCGAGGTGAGCCTGGGCGCGACGAGTACCAGGTGGGCGCCCCGGGCGTGCCTCAGAAGGCTGCAGGCGTAGGTTAGCAGCAGCTTCGGTGTGGTATACCACCTCCTCTCCACCATCTTGAAGCTGAACGCCCGCCTCCCGACGACTATGTGGACCTCCTTGAGGCTCGGGGCCTCAACGACCTCCACCCTAGCCCTGCCCGGATCCGGGCCCTCCACACCACGGCCTTCAGCTCCATGGAGCTCCATGGCTAGTAAGGACGCACTAGCCTCGCTGCAAGGCGTCGTTGGCGGCGGGGCGAAGAAGTACACCTAGCTCATGGCGTAAGCCCGTGACATAGCGGTGAGAAGGCTCGTCCGGCAAGCTAGAGGCCTCGGCGTTAAGGGGTGGGGGCTGCGCTTCACAATCTGTGAGCGGAAGGGGTCCAAGGTCGAGCGGTGGGGCGGCTGGCTCCACCCTCTACTTTTAGCACCCGCACCCGGAGACCCTGCTCACGGTTGCTGTCGAGCCCCAGCCCGACGGCACTATCCTCGTGAGCCTCGTTGAGGAGAACGTAAGGGGCTACGCTGAGAATGTATGCGAGTCCGGGGAGGACCTGCAGGGCCACGTTGAGCCGGTACTTAACGACATAACCGCCCCGGTGGCCGAGGTCGCGAGCGCCCTGGAGAAGAAGGGCCCTGGGTCCGCAGCCACCGGGTCAGGGAGGTCGTGATGGACGTCCTGGAGACCCTTGAGGAGGCGGAGGTGGAGAAGGAAGGGTAAGGGTGTGCCGGCCCGCTGGTGGCCCAGACTGGACGTTGGCGCTGTAGTGGTTGGGGTGCGCCGTCCTAAGCCAGGGTACCCCCGAGCGCTGAGACGATACCCACCCTTCTCCAGCCACCACCGGAGTACGCCCAGGGGCCACATGGAGCCCGGGAGGGCATGATTGAGGCCGCCCGTAGGGAGCTAGAGGAGGGGAACGGCTGTCGTGGCGGGACCCTCAGGGTCATAGACGTACGCGAGCTCCTGGTCTGCGAGGGCGGGGTGCTAAGTTATCCTACCACCACTGCCTGATACTCGACGCGCCCATGGAGTACGTTTAGGTCGAGCCAGCGAGCCAATGACCAGCGGGGACGCCGCCGACCGGGTTCTTCAGGCTGCCGGTGAAGGGCATTAGAGTGACCTCCGCGACCCGGAAGCTGCTTTCAAGAGTGCCTAGACTCCCCCGGTCGAGGAGTACCCGGAGCCAGCTAGGACCGTGTGCTGGTGTGCCGGGACGGGGCCCGCAGTTAGACGTTGAGCCCAGCTCCTCGCGGCTCCTGCAGGCTCCTAGCGAGGATGAGGTCGCAGCACCCGATCTCCCTTAGGACCCGGCGGGCGTCGTGCCGAGGGTCAAGCCCCCTAGGCTCCCTCCGCCCTTACCTCAATAGGGTGGCTGCCCTGGCTCCACGTGCTCCCTCAGCGCGTTGCAGGCGCCTCCGGGGCTCGGGGCTGAGTCACACCCTCAGCGGCCTCGACTCAGGACCGCCGTTAACGGGCCCCGGCCACGGCTTATATGCGCCTCCGAGACCGGGCTATGCAGGGCACTAACTAGGGCCCTAACGAACTCGTCGCCACGGCTGCTGGAAGCGGGTAGACGTACGCGTCGGCAACCAGGCTGGCGAGCTACGCAGCCATCCTCTTAGCCTCCCCGAAGCCCGCGTCAACCGGCTTCAGCGGCAAGTAGAGGGTATCGGCCGCTAGGGGTAGCCCTCTACGCTATCGTGGCGGCGAAGCACCTCGTAGATCAGCCTGTCAAAGGTCACTATATCAACGCCTTCGATCCTGCACCCCCTCGCCACCATCACGTTTAGCCTGCCTAGCTCGCCGGGCCTAACGCTAGCGCTAAGCCGTAGTGTTTCGCGTTCGCCTCCGCAGGCCAGGTGCAACTCAACGTAGTCACCCTCGTAGGTCAGCTCGCCGACCACGACGCCTCCGATCATTAATATAGAGCGGAACGCTGTCAGCCCGGGCCTCACGTGGCTGGTCATGAGCAGGGTGGAGCCCCTGGCGTAGTCCTCTAGGAACTCGTCTATCGCGAACCTGGACGCAACGTCTATGTTAGCGTAGGGCTCGTCGAGGACGACTAGCCGCGGCTTGCAAAGGAGGGCCACGGCAAGCATGAGCCTACGGCGGTAGCCCTGCGATAGCGCCGCCACCCTAGCCCTGTAGTACCT
>WAQM01000038.1 GCA_015520245.1 Pyrodictiaceae archaeon | reverse complement strand
CCTGGGCAGCGTACATATGCCTGCGAGCCCGGCTCAGCGCGCGGGCCGGGCCGTGGCCAGGATAACCCTTGACCACGTCGTGGACATGGACTACCCGGCCGTAGCTGAGCTGCTTGAGGGCTTCATACGGCGCGCCGTCGCCGAGTCGGGGCGCCGCGGTGTGGTCGTCGGCGTCAGCGGGGGCGTGGACTCGGCCACCACGCTGGCGCTAGCCGCGGAGGCGCTAGGCCCCAACCGCGTCCTAGCGCTGATCATGCCCGACCCCCGCGTGACGCCGGAGCGCGACGTCGAGGATGCGAAGCGGCTAGCGAGGCAGTTCGGCGTCGACTACAGGATCATCGACATATCCAAGATGGTCGATGCCGTGGTCTCGGCGCTGCCCACGGCCGGCAGGGTCGCTGTAGGCAACGTCAGGGCCAGGCTCCGCATGGTGCTGCTCTACCTCTTCGCCAACGAGGAGGACTTGATAGTGCTGGGCACCGGCGACAGGAGCGAGTTCCTCATAGGCTACTTCACTAAGTACGGTGACGGCGCCGCGGACATCTACCCCATCTCGGTGCTCTACAAGAGCCAGGTTAGGAGGCTCGCCCTAGAGCTGGGCGTGCCCAAGGACGTGGCGTTCAAGCCAAGCGCGCCGCGGCTGTGGCCGGGCCACGAGGCTGAGAGGGAGCTCGGGCTGAGCTACGAGCAGATCGACCTAGCGCTCTTCGCGCTCTTCGACCTGGGCATGAGCCTGGAGGAGGCCGCCAGGGAGACCGGGCTGGGGATCGAGGTCGTCAGGAGGGTATGGGACATGCACGTTAGGAGCCGCCACAAACGCGCCTGCTTCGAAGCCCCCGACCTACGCGATGTCAGGAGGCTGTGGAGGGGCTACGCAACGCTCCGCAGAAGCTAGGACGCCGGGCGCGGCTCGCGGTAGGCCATCACCCTGACCACATCACCCTCGGAGTACTCCCGCGCGTCGACGAGCGCGATCCCGTCCGCCTCAACGTTGCTGACTATGACGCTGCTCAGCTGCCGCTGCCGCGGCAGGGGCTCGGCGAGCACCACGCCGTCCTCCCTCTCGACCAGCCTAACCTTGAGCGGCTCGGGGCGCGCAGCGCGGTAGCCCGTGGCGAGCCTCGCGGCGAGGGCCGCCGGCCGCTCGTGCGCCCGGCGCACGTTACCCATGTAGCGCAGGAGGGGGTAGAGCAGCCTCAGGAAGCCGTGCAGGGCCGAGATCGGGTGGCCCGATACCGCGACGAGGAGCGGCCCGTCCTCCAGCTTCATGGCCGAGGTCGGCCTGCCTCCCCGGACCCGGATGCCGCGGAACAGCACCTCGCCCCTCAGCTTGGAGGCGAGCTGGTAGAAGGTGTCGACGCTGCTAGGCCCCGTTCCCCCCGTCATCACGATGAGGTGGTTAGCGTAGAGCTGCCTCTCAACGTACCACGCTATGGTGTCGACGTCGTCCGGGAGGATGAGCCTCGCCGTCACGCGGGCCCAGGGCGTGTAGCGATTAATACACCACTCGATGAGCTTGCCCGTGGTCTCGGCGACCTCGCCGCGCAGTATCCTCTCCTCGTCGGCCCTCGGGTTGCCGGGCTCGAACAGCTCGGAGCCGGTGATCAGTATCGCGACGCTGACAGGCTCGTACACGCGTAGGCTGGTCACCGCCACGTCCATGAGGCCGACCGCGTCCAGCATCGTCACGACCGTACCCTGCTCCAGCAGCTTCTGCCCGCGCCTCACGTAGGAGCCCGGGGGGTCCACGTTCTTCCACCTCTCGAACCGCGTCTCCACGACGATGTAGTCGCCCTCGACCCTGACCGCCTCCTCAGGCACCACTGCGTCGGCGCCCTCCGGCAGGTACGCCCCCGTGGACACGTACACCGCCGTACCGGGGTCCACCTTCACCCCCACGTCGACCCTACCTATGGTGGCCTCACCGACGAGCCTGAGCTTGCCCGGCGTGTCCTCGCTCCTCACCGCATAGCCGTCGTAGGCCGCGCGGGGCCTCGGGGGGAAGTCGTGGCTGGCGACCACGTCCTCCGCCGCGACCCTGCCGACCGCCTCGAGGGTTGGGAGCTCCTCGACGCCCTCCACCCTCCTGGCCGCCGACATCAGCCGCCTTAGAGCTTCGTCCAGGGGCGCGAGCCTCTCCAGGTACCTCGATACGCGCATGGCGTCACCGGGCTGCGGGTCCTCCCGCGCCCGTAATTCTGCGCCGCGGCCCGGGCCGCGGGGTCGGGCCCCGAGATCTCTCGTCACCCCGGGCTCACGCGGTCGTGCTGGTAGCCCAGTCCTCATCCCCGCATCATACTTTTCTCCTAGCCACGTGGTTATAGGGGTTGGCCGCGGCCGGGAGGGGTTTAGTCCTGCGCAGTGTGGGCGCCACGGCCTCCGGCGGCGGCATCGCTCCGCCCAGGCCCGACTACGCTGCCGTGCTAGCAGCCTCGGGCGTGGCGTCCGTGGTGTACCTGGCCTCGAGCGACGCCGGGCTCGCCGCGGCCGTGGCCATCGTGGTGGGGCTGCTCGTCTTCCCGCTCGCCTTCGTCGCCCGCGAGCTCGCCTACCTGGCGCGGGACGTCGACCAGAGCGGGGCTAGCAGGGTCTACGAGTGGGTCGCGGGCGTCGCGTCCAGGCTCGGCGTGAAGGGGGTGCAGCTCGCCTATACCGTCAGGACCGGCGTCGGGGGGATCCAGGTGGTCAGCTTGGGCGGGACTGCAGACCCGGCGGGCTCGCGGATAACCGCGATGCTCCACCGAGCCGCCTGGCACGGGGCCCCCGTGGCCGAGTACTCCGGCGGCAGGCTGCTCCTCGTGGTCCCCGGCCTCGTCATGGAGAGGCTCACGAGCCTCGCAGTGCGCGAGGGTAAGAAGGTCTCCATGCTGGTCACGAGCGTCGCCGACATGAAGCTCGTCTACTCGGTCCTCAAGTCGATCGCGAGGGCCATCACCGGCAGCAAACCCCTAGCCGCGTACATAGCCTCTAAGCTCGTCCCCCGGCTTGTGACCGAGGGTATGATAGCCCTCGCGGCGAGCCCGCGGACCCTCGAGAGGCTCGAGAAGCTGATGCCGTTCGAGGACCCGATCACGCGCTTCCGCGTAAGAAGGCAGTTAAGGCTCGAGCAGAGGCTGTCCCACGGGCAGCCTTGAGAGGCTACGTGTCGCCGCGGGCCAGCCTCCACCCTAGCGCGCTCGTGGGAGCGCACGCTGTTGTGCTGGGGCCCAGCAGGGTTGGGGAGCGTAGCGTCATCGACGACTACGTGGTCATAGGCTACCCCTCGAGGCGTAAGCTCCTGAGCCTGCAGAGGGCCGGCGACCTGCTGGGCGCTATGGATGCGGTGAGCGACGGATCGCTCTTAGGCTCCAACGTGGTGGCACGCAGGTTCTCGGTGATATACGAGCGGGTCGTGCTGGGCGACAACGTCGAGCTTGGGCACTCGGTCGTCATACGCGAGGACACACGAGTGGGCGAGGGCACAAGGATCGGCAGCGGAACCGTGATTGACGGCGAGACGGTCATCGGCAGGAACGTGTCAATACAGACCGGCGTGTACATCCCCCGGCGCACCGTCATAGGCGACGGCGTCTTCATAGGCCCCTACGCCGTGCTGACCAACGACCGCTACCCGCCCAGCTCGAGGCTGCAGGGGCCCGAGATAGGCAGTGGCGCCGTCATCGGCGCAGGGGCCGTGCTCGTCGCGCCCGTGAGGAT